>JBMYWL010000267.1:0-2302 GCA_049607365.1 Alphaproteobacteria bacterium
AAATGCCTTTGCAACTCAAAGCGAATGTGGCAGAATCAACTGTTTTTGAGGCTTTTTCGGATTTTGAAAATGGACGATTTGCACCAGATTTAGATAAAGCGATTGCCGCAATCTGTAAGCGGTTGGGCGTTGAGTCTTTTTTGGAAACAGCTGTGAAAATTGATGCCGTTTTTGCTCAATACAATTTAGAAACAGAACGTTTGTACGTGGAAGGAATTATCAATTTGCCCAACTCAAAAGCGGCTTTGATATTAAATTTTCAACCTTCGGCAACTCAAAATGAAGCGAGAGATTTTGCGGTTGTTTTGGATTTGAATTTTGCCTTTGATTGGCACGGTTGCTTTGCCGTTGAAGTCAAAAGTTGGGGAACTCAGATGCATGTTTGAGAGTGAAAAAATGCGAGTGGATGGATTGCTTAGGTCAGCTTGAAATGTAACATCTTTGTTGTCACCAAACAAATTCCGGGTTGTATGTGACACGTAGGTTATGTTGGTAAAGACACCGTCTAAAGCTAATTGAATAGGTGATATCAAAGACCCGGCAAAAGCAAATTTGGCTTCCCCGCTTTTAAAGGTTTTTGACGCATCATCGAGCTTGCTGATGTCTGCTACCTTAACATCTCCGCTTATGTCTTTATCTTGTATTTGTGCTGAAACATCTAAATTCTCGGCGGTTAAACTTATGTCATACAGTTTGTTTTGATCAGGTTCTTTGCTAAGCTCGATAGTTGCGGTTTCACCGATTAATCCGTTTAATGTCGGGTTCTCCCAGACGGCCTCACTGAGGGTGAAAATGGAATTGACCTGACTTTTTTCGAGTGACAGGTTGCCTTTCACATCCGCACTTTGAATTACTTTTTGATTTATGGGTAAGGTCGGGCCAGCTTCAAAATTTGTGTCAAGTTTGGCTAACTTCATTAGGGCTGGAAAAAAGCCACCACTTTCATCGGTTTCTTCAGCTGTTGGCAAAAGTGAATTGAATGTGCCAACAAGATTTAGGTTTTGGTTATTGACCAAAAACTTTCCTGCTGCTTGGCTAGATTGCCCAACCTTATTTATTACGACTTCATTTTTAAAGGTAAGACCATCTTGTAGGGATAATACGTCTCCAGCGGAAAATGTTTCCAATTGTCCACGTGCACCTAATTGAAATGATGTTAACCAACCATTGGACTGGGTGAAATCTTTTGCAAATAATTGTGCGCCAACATTGCCAAATGAAAAGTCTGGTTCGGGGTTGTTACTTTCCTGCCAGTAGCCATCTTCAATTGAAGTTTCAAGCAACAAGGACGCTTGGTTATCTCTTCGTTCAATGTTTAGCTTGGCGGCCAAACCCGTTAACGTCAGGCTTGGTACTAAATCCTTAAGTGCATCTGGGTTTTTAGATCTGAAACCCAGTTGGAATTGACTATCTTTACTTTCTGGTTCTATCCAACCTTGCCCCAAAACATCCAGCAAGTTTGAATTGACAGAAAAACCATTCAGTTGGAAACGTTCGCCGGTTTTGTATGTTGCATCAATATCAAGTCGAACAGGGTCTTGGGTCAAGCGTGGGTAAAGGCGCTTTGTATCTTTAAGGAAGTCGGCCTGTCCGGATAATAAAACTTTTTGGCTGTTGTCAGAAGTGTCGACTCTCATGCGGCCATTGACACTGACACTGTTCTCAAGCTCAAAAAGAATCTCTGATTGCCAGTTATTGATTGGGCCTTGCCCACGAATGAAGGTTTTGTACCTTCTGGATTTATCTAGGTTAAGAATTTCTTGAACAAAGCCATTCGCACTCTCTTGTGAATCCAATACCAGGGCAAGGTGTGACGTTTCCGGTTGCCATTTCAAGCGCGCTTGAACACGACCACGTACATTGTCTCTACGTACGATTTCGAAGTCCGTATCAACGGGCGCTTGACCGTTAGGAATTATAATCCGTCCAGCCATATCAACGGCCATGTCTTGTCCCATAACGTCTTTGGTTAAGGAGAGATTTCGGACAAGGAAGTTGTTGACGAACAGGCTGATAGGTAGACGTGGAACTTCGAAACCAAAAATTTTGAATGCAGGCTTTGGCTTTATATCGGGGCTTTCAATTTCCAGTCCTTTAGATGCTTCTTGGGTCCAGCCACCTTTGACTGAAACTTGATCTAGCAAAATACGGTTTATCGATAAGCTGCCCAATGCAATTTCGCTTATGTCCCACTCAATAGAAGCTCGTCCAATTTCAAGAACCTTAAGCCCGTCTTTTGTGCCGACGATGTTTTTGATATCTAGTGCAGTTGCAAGGTCACCACTGACGGACTCAATCCGAA
>JBMYWL010000268.1:0-2295 GCA_049607365.1 Alphaproteobacteria bacterium
CCAACCTTGTCGTACCTTGATTGATACCAAGCTTTTGAAAAGTCGATGCTGTCCTTATGAACAATCGGTGCTATCGCATCAAAAAAAGCTAGCTCATCTTCACTGCTTTCGGCTTTAATCGCCTCAGACAATTTGGCTGAAGTTAAAGGACCAGTGGCTATAATTGTAGGTCCCCAACTTTCCGGCGGCAAAGAATCAATTTCTCCGCGTTCTACAGAAATCATGGGGTGTGCGTGAATTCGTTTGGTAACTTCAGCACTGAATGCTTCACGATCAACAGCTAAAGCTGATCCGGCTGGAACTTGCGCGGTTTTCGCAACATCCATAAGCAACGATCCAAGCATTCGCATTTCTTGGTGTAGGACACCAACAGCGTTGGCTTCAAAGTCATCTGACCGGAAAGAATTCGAACAAACAAGTTCAGCCAAATCTTCTGATTGATGCACGTCAGTTTTTACAACGGGACGCATTTCGTGCAAAATAACAGGAATACCTTGTTCTGCTACTTGCCATGCGGCTTCACATCCAGCCATGCCACCACCAACAACATGGATCGGTTTATTGTCTAATTCAGGAGTAGGTGCGTTCATAAGTTAACTTTAGCCTCAAACATCGGGACGGACTTGCCACCAATTCGAAGCTTTGTAACCTTACCGTCTTGTTTTGTCGCCTCGGCAATTAGCAGACTAGGTCTCCCCATTTCGATGCCTTGGGCTATACGGTAAATAAAAACACCTGTTTGCTCGGATTCCTCAAGCACCAACAACCCCGCAAGGGTTATGTTCGCGCTACCCGTCGCTGAGTCTTCTGCAATTCCGACGTTTGGCCCAAACATGCGGGTTCTAACGTCATATGCGTCATCTTCGCACTTAAAGTAGGCAAGTAGCCCGTGACTATGTGTGAATGAGCTGTGCGCTTCTGTTACGGGTTTGGCGTTCTTTAACGCTTCATAGGTCTGGAGTTCTACAAATGCAAAACTCGCACCCGTTGTCGCTTCTACTGGTGTCAATCCAGACTTAAGATCATGAACCGAAACCCCAGCTGCGGGTGCTGCAATTTCAATTGGAAGGTCGCATTGAATTTCCAAACCCTTTGGTGCAGTCAACATGGCATTTTCGATTTTGTCGCCATCCCATGTGATTTCAATATCGACAAGACCAGCGATTTCCTCAAACACCATTGCCGTTGGTTTCAAACCATTCTTTTGCGCTTCAATTGCAAGCATATAGGCAGTGCCAACATTGGGGTGGCCGGCGAAAGGCATTTCATAAGTTGGGGTGAAAATGCGAACTTTAGCAGTGTTCTTGGGGTCAGTGGGTGGTAACACAAAAGTTGTCTCGGCGTAGCCAATTTCATTTGCCAGCTTTTGCATGTCTTCTGAAGAAATGCCCTCTGCATTTAAGAACACAGCGAGTTGGTTTCCACCAAATTTTTGATCCGTGAACACGTCACATGTTTTGAATTCGTAGGTTGTCATACAGATTTAACAATTCTAGTTTTGAGTGATGCGCGATCTAGGCGAAGAGTGTGTTTAGCATTGATGAAGCTGGATCTCTCAGGTCTTCAATCACAGTGAAATGGTTTTTGCCTGCTGCTGGAATATAGGGGCTTTCCCACACCTTGGCTTGATATTCAGATTGGCGTATGAATTCATTTAGCTCGTCACCACCAACCCACGACACAAATTCCGGATCTTGCATTTTGTTAAGCCGCATAGGGCTCTGTGTTTGAAGCTCCACGTCTGAAAATTTGAACTCATCATTCATTGTTGTGTTGGTAAGTGGTCCAAGTTCATAAACACCTGAAATACCCATCACACGTCTAATGCGGTCCTTTACCATCTTCGAAAGTTGATTTTCTTCACGTATCAACATAGCCGCCAAGTGGCCACCTGCAGAATGACCGCTAATGAATACTGGACCACCAACGTGTTCGACAGCACACATAAGGGCTTGCTCCATTTGGCTTGTGATTGTCATCATATCGGCCTGTGGTTTTAAATCATACGAGGGCATTGCAACTGCATATCCACGGAGCAGTGCGCCTTCAGCGAAATGGCTGAAATAGGATTTATCAAATTTCAGCCAGTAACCGCCGTGAATAAAAAACATCAAACCCTTGGGTGGGGAAAGTTCAGGTAAGAATAAATCCAGTTTTTCACGCTCACCTGAACCATAAGACATATTTTCTGTCAAAAGACGGCGAGCGCGGCGAAAGGCGGGAGCAGCACTTTCCCACTCGTTCAGAATATCGGCGGTATTGGAAACCACACCTGTGTTATGATACGCTTTGTCC
>JBMYWL010000269.1:0-2265 GCA_049607365.1 Alphaproteobacteria bacterium
CACCAACTCCCCTTTATTACAGCTGAAATATATCTTGATTGCTTTGTTGCTTTAGCCAAAGAATATTGGCAAACAACCCCAGAACTCCAGAACCCATCAAGATAAAGCGCAGCGTTATGACATCAAAAACAGTTTTAATCACCTCTGCAACAGGTCGTATTGGCAAAGAGCTCGTTGCTCTTCTTGCTGCTAACCCTGACTTCAAAGTTCGTGCCTGTTATTTCAGCGATGCTAAAGCGGATGCGTTGCAAGCCTTGGGTGCAGATGAGGTCGTCAAGTTTGATCTGTCGGATGAAGCAACTTGGAATGACGCCCTTGAGGGCGTAAGCGCTGTTTACTCAGCATCTTTAGACCCCATGCTCGAAGGGCATTTGAATTTTTGCAAGGCGCTGGGTAAACGTCGTGACCAAATTGAGCATGTTGTCCGCGTTAGCTGTATGGGCGCTGACACAAACACAGCTTCATATCAAGCGGACCAACACGTGTCGCGCGATGCAGCGAGCATTCCGTTGATGTTACAACACTATTGGTGGGGTGAAAAAGCGCTGATCGATGAAGGTTTGAATGTCACAGCGCTTCGCAATAACTTCTTCATGAACCACCTGTTGAAAACAGATTGTGAAATGATCGATCGGGAAGGTTGGTTTTCCAATCCGTTGGGGGACATGCGCAACTCTTTCGTTGCAACGCGTGACATCGCACATGCAGCGGCTGTTGTTTTGGCTGAAGGCCCGCAAAGACATGGAAATAAATTTTATGACATTACCGGGCCAGCCCCCCAATCCATGGCGGAAATCGCGGCAGATTTAGGCAAGGCGATGGGTAAGGCCATTGAATACAAGCCTCAATCCATGACTGATTTTGAGGCAGATTTTGGTGCGACACGGGCAGAGTTCTTCGAGTACTTAACCAATGGTTTTTATACGCGTTGTAGCCCGGATTTTTACAACCTGACGGGCCAAAAACCAACTTCATACTTTGACTATTTGACCACAAAGGGCGCTAGTGGTGAAACTGGCCTGGAGGAACTGTGGCAGGGTAATTTGTGGAAAAAAGGCGAAGATGCCATGAAGGATGCGGTAAAGGCTTAGGCCCTATTTACAGGGCTTTTAGCCAATACCCTTAAGCGAGGGTTATCTTCTTATTTGGGTCAAAGACGGGCGTTTGGTCACTGTTCTGGTTCTTCTTTCCCGAAGCGCTGAAGGAAGGTGGCAAGTCCGGCAAGGGTAAGGCCCAGAATTATGAAGGCTGTTGCGCGCCCAAGCCCTTGTAAGCCTGCAGCATCCCAAAAGAAGACTTTTGCCGCTGTTACCAAAGCCAAAGCCAAACCGATGCGTTTCAACATGGCATTCTTCTTCAACACCGACATGAAGATAATCCCCGCCATAGCTAACAACATGGCGATTGTGTAGGTGTATAGCTCGGCTTTTAAGACCAATGGCGTAGAGCCGATGAAATCAACTGAGATTTCCGGTCCATGCCAGAAGCGGCGGATTTCCAGAACCAGTGTCCAGCTTGCCAACGCAGCGGCAACGCCAAGGCATATTTTTGAGGTTGAAATTTTGGGTATTTGCTTGACCAAAAGGCCGGACACCAAAATGACCGCAGGAAGTAAATAAGACAAGACCAGCGAGTCGACTGGGAATAGTCCCACAACTGAATCTTGAACAAGTGGCCCGAACACTAAAGCTACGAAAAGGGATAAAGCCGCAAGCCCAAGGTATAAGTAGCCCATCGCAGAACGTACAATTTTCAAATCATCAATCAGATCCCGACGTCGGAATTGCACCAGAGTGAAGATGAGGAAGACTGTCGTTAGTAGGCCGAAAAACGCGTAAGTTGGTGGATTGTTGTTAAAAGCCCATTTGCTGATCAAGGTGATAACCAGCCCAGCCACTGCGGCGATGCCTGCGGTTTCGAATTGGGCCATGTGGTTGTTTTGCTTCGTGTTCTTTGCGTTCAAATATGCCACGAACCAGATGAAGATCGAAGTGGCAAAAACGCTTAGGATAGAGGTGAGGGTTGCCTCATCTGAAATGGCCCACCACAGTCCAGGAACGACCATAAGTCGACCTAAGGCCAAGCCAGTAAACAGAACGGACAATAAGGCTGTCAGTTTCAAACCGAAACGCTGTGCCGCAAGATAGGTACAAGCAGACAGGCCGGAGAAAGCCAAGGTTAAACCGATGCTGTTGACGTCGTGTTCAAACGCCATGAAGGCCGAAAAGCCGAGCATTAAAAACGCACTTGTCGCAGAGAAATCTG
>JBMYWL010000270.1:0-2258 GCA_049607365.1 Alphaproteobacteria bacterium
ATAGCGTCACAGCAAAACCGTCCACAAACAAAATCTAGCGCGGCGTTTAGAGAGCTAGTGTATGGTGATCACCCGTTTGGGCGCGATTCAGATGGTTCAATTGAAAGTTTGGACCTTATCTCTGTCGCTGATTTACACGCGTTCCACAAAGCGCACATTGCCCGTGACGGGTTGGTCGTCGCCGTCGTGGGGGACATAAGCGCTGAAGAACTGACGGTTCGTTTGGACCAAGTGTTTGGTGAGTTACCAATGGAAGGTGACACAGTTGAAACTCAGCCCGTTTCCAACCAAAGCGCAGGTGTTGAAAAGCTGATTGAATTTGACCAGCCACAAACATCCTTGTTAGTGGTGCAAGACTCAATCAAGCGCAATGACCCGGACTTTTTTGCGGCTTATGTTGTAAACCACATTTTGGGCGGTGGATCATTCTCATCTCGATTGTATCAGGAAATTCGTGAAAAGCGCGGCTTAACTTATGGCGTTGGAACGTCACTTGGTGGCGATTTGAAATCACCGCTGATGTATGCTCAGCTTCAAACCGCAAATGACACGGCCAGACAAGCCTTGGATATATTGCGTTCTGAGTGGCAGTTAATGGCGACTGAAGGTCCAACCCAAGCTGAGATGGACAAAGCGGTAAAATATATCGTTGGCTCTTACGCTTTGCAGTTCACCAACACCTCTGCCATTGCGGGTAACTTGCTGGGTCTTCAAATTGGCAAGCGCCCCAAGTCATATATCAACGACCGCGTCGCAATTTTTAAGGCTTTGACTTTGGAAGACTTGAAAGGTGCTGCCAAACGCGTATTAGATGACAGTAAGTGGACCCTGATCGTAACAGGGAAACCAGAAGGCTTTTAGGGACCAACAAAATTGACCGCTGATAATTTGGCATTCGAAGTATTTAATGAAACAGGCAATGCGCCGATCCTGCTACTTGTTGAGCACGCTGGGCAAGAAGTTCCGGCTGACCTGAACGACCTGGGGCTAAATGAGGCTGATAAACAGCGGCACATTTGGTACGATATTGGCATCGCGCCAATCGCCCGACAATTGGCAAAACGTTGGGACGCGCCGTGTCTTATGAGCCGGTATTCACGGCTGTTGGTGGATTTAAACCGCGAGCCAGAAATGGATGCATGCATTCCAACAGCAAGTGACGGCACGCAAGTTCCCGCCAACCAAAATTTGAGCGACGATCAGCGTGCCGCACGGATCGATCAATATTTCTGGCCGTATCACAATCAGGCTGACGCCATGGTCAAGCAGATGATTGAGAAGTTTGGTACGAATTTCCAAATCATAAGCCTGCACTCGATGACCCACGAAATGCGCGGCGTGCATCGACCGTGGGAGATTTCTGTTTTGTGGGAATGGGACGACCGCGTTGCACGACCTTTGCTGCGCTCTTTGCGTTCTGACCAGAGCCTGACGGTGGGGGAGAATGTACCGTACTCAGCGCGTGACCCTGAAGGCACATCTTGCAGATGGCACGCTGCCAGACACGGCATTCCCCATGTGTTGATTGAACTTCGTCAAGATTTGATCGAAGACCAAATGGGTCAGCACTTGTGGGGGCAAATTTTGGCACAGCATTTTGAAAATGCGCGCAACTATGAATTAGGACTGGATAAAATGGACACACAAACCAAAACCGAAATTGAAGCTGCTGCTTTCCGTCGATTGGTGGCACACTTTCGCGAGCGCACGGACGTGCAAAACATCGACCTTATGAACTTGTCCGGTTTTTGCCGCAACTGCCTGTCCAAGTGGTCTGCAGCTGAAGCGAAAGAGCGCGGGGTTGATATGTCTTATGAAGAAGCACGTGAATTTATTTACGGCATGCCTTATTCAGACTGGAAAGATAAGTATCAGCAAGAAGTAACACCTGAACAACTTGCCAAATTCAACGCCACATCTACCAAAGGTCAGTCTTAGCCCATGTCTATGCAATCACTTGAAAGTCAAATGTCTGAAGAAGGCACACGCGCACCATCCTCAGAAATCGCTGGTGAGCGCCTGTTGCAGTTCATCGAGCGCATTGAGCGTATGGAAGAAGAAAAGAAAGCTTTGATGGAAGACATCAAAGAGATTTACGCTGAAGCCAAAGGCACAGGCTTTGACGTAAAGGTACTGCGTCAGGTCGTTCGTATTCGCAAGATGGACTCAGGCGACCGTGCTGAACAGGAAGCTTTGTTGGACCTGTACCTTGCCGCTGTCGGCATGCGTCGTTCTTAAAATAACAGCACCTGTTAGTT
>JBMYWL010000271.1:0-2255 GCA_049607365.1 Alphaproteobacteria bacterium
AAGAAAAAGCGAAAGCCTTGTCTGTGGCAGACTCAGTGAAAGAAGAGGTCATGGACATCGCAGCCGAGACCAAGGCCGACTTGGACCGGGGTGCGCCGGGCGACAAAACCGCTGTCGAAGCAATTGGTGTTGAATACTTAAAGCTGATCAACTTGGCTAAAACCTTCATGTTTGTTGTTTTAGGCGCGTTGGCTTTGATATCATTTTTCACTTTAATGCGCGTTGGCCGAAACTAGCATTAAGGCATGTGCCTAGATCAGTTCAAAATGGCTTGAGTTAGATAAAATTTTATATATAATTGGAGGCATGAAATATATTGCCTGCTTACTTAGCCTTCCTTTGTGTGCCTGTGTTGCCACCGCACCAATCTCAAACGCCACCTCTACGCCTTTTGCAAGAACCGTTGGTGCATCTAATGTTTATGTAAATCCAAACACCCAAATAAAGGCAGCACGTCCGAATGTTGATCGGCTAGACATGCGGGTTGTTGGTGGTGCGGATACCTTGTTGAACGGGAACGAGTTACGTTCGTTGGTTTCAGGACGCACGGTTTATTCACAGAAATTAACAAATGCCAGTGAAACACAAGTTGGCAGCTTTAGCCCAAACAGTACTTTGCAAGTAAGTACAAACGGTCAAACAATCAACGGAAACTGGTCCATTAAGGGCAACCAGATTTGTTACCTGTTATCAGGCAAAGAATTTTGCTCTTCTGTTCACCGGTCCGCATATAACTATCAATCACAACCAGTTTACTATTTCAGACGTGCTTCCGGCGAGCCAACTGTTGTAATCACTGGCATTAGCTAAGCCCTTACAAACCTTCAGGCTTGACGGTTCCAACCAAAGCTCTAGCTTCATTCCAAAGACATATTTAATTTTGGAGAGCTAGTTACATGGCAAAGGTTGCATTTTTGGGTTTGGGTGTCATGGGTTACCCTATGGCAGGTCATCTGGCGTCTAAAGGCCACGAAGTCTGTGTGTATAACCGCACCCACAGTAAAGCTGAAAGCTGGGCGTCTGAGCACAAAGGTTCAACAGCGAAAACGCCACGCGAAGCCGCAGCTGATTGTGACATTGTTTTTTGCTGTGTCGGAAATGACGACGACTTACGCTCGGTCGTGTTGGGTGAAGACGGTGCGTTGTCAGATATGGCAAGCGGTTCTTTCTTCGTTGACCATACAACTGCTTCGGCTGATGTTGCACGAGAGCTTTATCAGGCTGCTGCAGACCAAGGCATCGCTTTCATAGATGCACCTGTGTCTGGCGGACAAGCAGGGGCGGAAAACGGCGTATTGACCGTCATGTGTGGCGGTGATCAAGCTGCCTTTGATCATGTGGCCCCCGTTATTGATTGTTTTGCCCGTTCCTGTGTCTTGCTTGGTGCATCTGGTTCTGGCCAGCTTACAAAAATGGTTAACCAAATCTGCATCGCTGGCCTTGTTCAGGGATTGTCGGAAGGCATGAACTTTGGACAACGCGCAGGTTTGGACATGGACAAGGTTATCGATGTTATCAGCAAAGGTGCAGCTGGTTCGTGGCAGATGGAAAACCGTGGTAAGACAATGGTTCGCGATGAATTTGAATTTGGTTTTGCGGTTGATTGGATGCGTAAGGATTTGGGCATTTGTTTAACTGAAGCAAACCGTAACGGATCTGAACTGCCAGTGACAGCATTGGTTGATCAGTTTTATGCGCAAGTTCAAAGACAAGGCGGAAATCGTTATGATACCTCGTCTTTGATGCGACTTTTAAATCAGAAATAAACGTTAAAATTCAAAAGCTTGCTGTTCGGAAGGGCGGCAAGTTCCAAAGCGCAGGCACGCTTGAATGGCTTCAATTTGCGCTTTTGTTGGTCCTTGCTGAACAGGGCCAGGGCACGGCCCCATTTTCAAGGTCATACCTTCTGGCCCTTGTTGCATCATTAGCAACATGGGTGTGTCTTCAGCCGGAAAATTACCACACCAAGGTCCAAGGCAAGTTGCTTCAACCTTTACTTTGTAGGTACGGTTTAACACTAGAGTGTTACCATCTAAAAACCCACCATGGTATTCGGCATCATAAATTTTAGGTTTGGGAAAGTTGATTGCTGCAGGGTCGTTGACCCCTAAGTCCGTTGGAAAATTTGGAGGGGTAATTTCGACCACACGTCCGGTTTTGTGTAAATGACCGTAACCGACCCAATATGTTTCAGGTGCCTCATCTAAGTTGTTGAAGGTACTCGCGAAATTAGGCCGTACACACGATAAAGCGCT
>JBMYWL010000272.1:0-2245 GCA_049607365.1 Alphaproteobacteria bacterium
GCAGCCGGAAAGGTAAATGGCGCTGCGCTCGCGACAATGATGGCTTATGCCTTTGACTGCCGTGCGCTGGTGTTTTCTGGTGTGGCCGGTGGGTTAAACCCTGCCAAAAATGTCGGTGACATCATCGTCGCGGATAAAATGGTTCAGCACGACTATGGCGCTATGATTGACGGTTCCATAAAGGTGTATCACCCCGGCGACCATTGCATCGGCGACCGTACCATGGATGTTCCAATAGAAATGCGTCCTGATGTATTGGCAAAGCTAAAAGCCGAGTTGAAAGACGTTTCTTTCGGGACGATTTTGACGGGCGATCAGTTCCTAAACTGCGAGACAACGCGCATACGCCTGTTCGAAGAGTTTCAAGCGGACGCTGTGGAGATGGAAGGCGGTGCGGTTGCGCAAATCGCCGTTCGCTTCAAAATCCCTTGGGTTGTTATCCGCTGCTTGTCGGATTTGGCTGGCGACGAAAGCCATGTCGATTTCCACGCCGTTCTTAAAGAAGCATCTGATAAAGCTGCACGCGTGACTTTGGATGTGTTGAAAGTGCTTTAAGGCATGTGATTGTGTGTAGTCACCAGCCATTCATAAATTCGATACTTCAACACTTGTTGAACTAAGAAAACTTGTGTAGTGCTACATCCAACATAAGGCGCAGTAGCTGTAAGAGCGTCTTGCTTTGCACACGCTTGCATTAGAAAATGGATGCAGGCCCATTAGTTGGATGATTTAGATGACCTTCACAGATTACAAAGTTAAAGACATGAGCCTCGCTGATTGGGGCCGCAAAGAAATCGACATCGCTGAAACTGAAATGCCTGGTCTAATGGCGCTTCGTGAAGAATACGGCGACACAAAGCCACTTAAAGGCGCGCGTATCGCGGGTTGTCTGCACATGACAATTCAAACAGCAGTGTTGATTGAAACTTTGGTGCACCTTGGCGCGACTGTTCGTTGGTCTTCTTGCAATATCTTCTCAACTCAAGACCAAGCAGCAGCAGCGATTGCAGCGGCGGGTATTCCTGTTTTTGCTTGGAAGGGCATGACAGAGGAAGAGTTCCTGTGGGCGATTGAAGAAACAATCACTGGTCCAGACGGCTGGCAGATCAACATGATTTTGGATGATGGTGGCGACCTGACCCAAATGATGCACGAAAAATTTCCTGAGTTGCTGAAAGGCGTTCGCGGCCTTTCCGAAGAAACAACAACTGGTGTTCACCGTCTGCACGAAATGGTGCGCGATGGTGAGTTATTGGTTCCAGCCTTTAACGTTAACGATTCCGTTACAAAATCTAAGTTTGATAATCTTTATGGTTGTCGCGAGAGTTTGGTTGATGGCATCCGTCGTGGTACTGACGTCATGATGGCGGGAAAAATCGCTGTTGTTGCTGGTTTTGGTGACGTGGGCAAGGGCTCTGCTGCATCACTTCGTAATGCTGGTTGTCGTGTAATTGTTACTGAAGTTGACCCGATTTGCGCGCTTCAGGCTGCAATGGAAGGTTATCAGGTTGAAACCATGGATGACGCTGCGAAAATGGGTGACATTTTCTGTACCGCAACAGGTAACATTGACGTAATCACCGTTGACCATATGCGTGACATGAAAGACCGTGCGATTGTTTGTAACATTGGTCACTTCGACAGCGAAATTCAAATCGGTGGTCTGAAGAATTTCAAGTGGGACAACATTAAGCCACAAGTTGACTCTGTTGAGTTTCCAGATGGCAAGAAATTGATTGTTTTGTCTGAAGGCCGTTTGGTTAACTTGGGCAACGCGACTGGTCACCCAAGCTTCGTAATGTCAGCATCATTCACTAATCAGGTGTTGGCGCAGTTGGAACTTTGGAACAATCACGGTTCTTACGAAAACAAGGTTTATGTTTTGCCTAAACACCTTGACGAGAAGGTTGCTTTCTTGCACTTAGCGAAAGTTGGTGCCAAGTTGTCAACGTTGAGCACTGAGCAAGCAGCATACCTTGGTTTGGACCAAAAAGGCCCGTTCAAGCCTGAGCCATATCGTTACTAAACCTTAAGATTGGGGGAGGACGCACATGTCTTCATACGTATTTACCTCTGAGTCAGTTTCAGAAGGTCATCCGGATAAAATCTGTGACCAAATTTCTGATGGTATCGTCGATGCTTTTCTTTCGCGCAATCCCGAAGCACGTTGTGGTGTTGAGGCGATGGCGACAACCAACCGTGTTGTGTTGGCGGGAGAAGTTCGCGGCGATGTAACTGCTGACGA
>JBMYWL010000273.1:0-2236 GCA_049607365.1 Alphaproteobacteria bacterium
GTGAAAATTAAAACACTAAGTCGATCCCTTGCCTTAACTCTCATTTTATCTGTGTGTTCTTACACGAGTATAGTTGAAGCTGAGGCAAAGAAATTACTGGTTTTTGGTGACTCGCTGGTCGCAGGCTATGGGCTGAAAGCGGGCAAAGGCTTTACTGATCAATTGCAAAATACGCTCAACGCTAAAGGTTTGAATGTTGATGTTGTTAACGCTGGTATATCAGGCGACACCACAAATGGCGGGGTGGAGCGTTTGGCCTGGGCTCTGTTTGACCAGCCAGATGCTGTCATTTTGGAATTGGGTGCGAACGATGCTTTGCGTGGCCTGCCACTGGCGGACACAGAATCCAATTTAAGAACGCTTCTGAATGAACTTCAAAGTCAGTCCATTCCTGTGTTGTTTGTTGGTATGAAAGCTAGTCCATCACTTGGTAAAGAGTATCAAAAGCAATTTGATTCTATATTTCCAAAGTTGGCCAGTGAATTTGGGGTCCTGTTTTATCCCTTCTTTCTTGAAGGTGTCGCAGCGAACCTAAACCTTAACCAAGAAGACGGTATTCACCCTAACCCTGAAGGTGTCGCCAAAATCATAAATTTGATGACACCTTCCATATTGGAATTGTTACAAGATTAGTGTGCAAAGGCTTATTGTAGCTTTGCGACCTTGTTGCTAATTGCGCCGCTGCGAATCTTTCTGGTTTTGGTTCTTTGGGCAAAATATTTCTCACGAGTCTTGCCAGTCAAATCCAGACTTTGAGTAACTTTCGCGGTTTGCCAGTTAATCTGACGACCGTTCTTGCGCAATTCGAAATGCAAATGCGGCCCTGTTGATCTTCCGGTTGACCCGACGTAACCAATCAATTGCCCTTTCTTGACGTATGTCCCCTTCTTCACCTTCCGGCGGAATTTGCTCAAGTGGGCATAGGCTGTCGAATATGTCGAGTTGTGACGAATCTCGATGAAGTTGCCATATGCTCCTTTTCTACCGCGATAAACGACCTTACCAGAAGAAGCTGCATATATAGGTGTGCCACGTGCAGCACCATAATCCGTACCTTTATGCATTTTACGGCGTTTCAATACCGGATGATATCTCATACCAAATTTTGAAGTCACGCGTCCTTTAACAGGACGTTGAAACAAATTTGCTCCTCGCTTCTGCGAGCGGCCAGATGGATAATAGAAACCAGCCCTTTTCTTATCTTCAAACCAATACAGAGATTGCTCTTTGCCACGCAAGACGACCGAGGTGTAAAGAAGTTCGCCAGACTTGATAATGTTGTTGTCCGGGTCAAGCGTCGCTTCAAACAGAACCTTAAAGTTGTCACCTTTTCTCAGGCTGCGGTCCAAATCCATCGAATGTCTGTAGGCTCTGACAAGATTCGCGATGATGCGCTTTGGAATGTTGGCGTTTTTACCATCTTCCCAAACCGAACCCCTTACAACGTCAGCAGACGCATAAACCCACTTTTTGCGAAGTTTCTTTTCTTTGGTAAAGCTCTGAAACTTGCCGTTCTTGTCAATTTCCAACCGAAGGGTTGTTAGATTGTCAGGTTTTGATGAGAAAGATTTAAGCCGACCATCTTCACCCGGCAACACGCGAGCATTCAGCATGACATCAAACTTGGTGCCTGCCTGTAGTCTGGATGTGTTATAACGTGACTTTATCGCCTTAAGGGCTTCAACCTGATCAGCTTTAGAAAGACCAAGTTTCCGAAACAGCGTGTTAAAATTCTGGCCTTTTCCAATTTTTACAACACGACGAATGTTTTCTGTTGCTGACTTTGAGACCAAAGAAGCGTCCGGTCGCGTGTAAGACCATGCATGATAGTCTGCAATCGTCGAGCGTTCCATGTCCTGAAAAGGAATTGCAACCTTACTATTGTTAGTTTGACCGGTTGATGGATCGCTGAACCTCAGTGTTTCTAAAGGAACCGACGACTTCGTCTGTGGTTCTACTTCATTACCAATGCCCAAAAAAGCACCTAATAACTCGGGTGGGGTGTTGATGAGTCGCATGATCCAGCTCGCGTTGGCGGCGGGAGCGACCAAAAAAGACATGGAAAACAAAACAAATAGTATTTGGAGTTTACGTGGAGTCATAAAAAATCTGAATATAGGGCGGTCTTTAAGAAACTTAAAAGGCCCAACCCAAGTTATGAATGGAGAAAAATAAGCCTGTATATGAAGGCAAATCTATATAGGGAATATGGCTATCTGTAGAAACATCATTAATC
>JBMYWL010000274.1:0-2234 GCA_049607365.1 Alphaproteobacteria bacterium
ATCGCTTTGCTTTTGCAACCAGTCTTCACGTGAACGCGCGAAGTCTATCGCCTTTTGGCGGCTTTCGCGTAGCGGGATGATCAGCTTGGCTTTGCCTGTTCGACCATCGACACGAATTTGTATGCGTTTGGCCCGCGCACTGGTTTCAAGATGCAAAAGCACACCGCCGATTGTTACTTGGTCCGTCATGTGTTTAAGGCAACCAATTCACATAAGCGACGCGCCAAGCGTTCTGCTCAACAAACCAGCGTGCTTTGGAAATGGAAAGGTTATCCAACCCAAGTGCCAAGGCTTTTGCGTCGGTCAGGTCGAGCATTTCAGCCAACAACGCGCGGATGGAACCCGCATGTGCGACTACCACCACATCACGCGTTTGCGGTTTCAGGTTCGTGAGCCAGTCAGCGGTTCTGGCACGAAGGTCTGTCCAAGCTTCGCCATTTGGCGGGCGGTATGTGTGAGGCCGACGCCAGATTTCATGATCCGGCGGAATAAGCGACAAGGCCGTGTTTTCCCAGTCGCCAAAGTGTTGCTCGCGGATGGCGGCCGCACGAGAGGTTGGTTCCGGCAAATTCAGCGCTGCACGCGTTTGTTCAGTGCGTACCAAATCAGACACATGAACCTCTGCGTTCGTTGGTAAACGCTCAGACACAGCGCCCAACAAATCGGCATCTTCAAACTTGGCGTCAAGGTCCGTCGAGCCATACAACCAACCCTTTTGTGGAGCAACCACAGGGGCGTGGCGAACCAACCAGAAATCTATGTAAGATAAATCGCTCAAGAAAACACCCACGCAAAAACAACCAAAGTTGCGATTTGTGTCACTTGCTCAATAAAACCATAACCGTCACCGGTCATGCCACCAATATGGCGCAGAAAATACCAACGTGCACCAAGGCCGACAATAGCAACGAAAACAAAACCGATGAAACTGATAAGCGAAAACACGCCCGCAAGCGCACAGATCCACAGTATTGCGACCAAGCTTGAGGCGACACCAGCCGAGGCACCCAAGCTTTTTCCACCCTGTTGATGCGTTCCGGGGGACGACATGGCCACCAACATGAACGCACGACTTGTCATCAAAGCTAGAGGCAAAACGAGCCATAAACTTACCAGCCCTGAGGTGATCAACAGATTAAGCAGTGAAAACCTTAGCAAAAGGCTAAACACCAGCGCAATGACACCGTAAGCACCTGTCGAGCTGTCCCGCATAATTTCGAGCTTGCGTTCAACACTGTGGCCGCCGCCCAAGCCATCTGCAACGTCAGCAAGGCCATCCTCGTGCAGCGCGCCTGTAACCAGAACCATGATCAACAAAACCGCCCCTGCCACAATGACGGATGGCGCACCGAAACCAAGCAACACCTGACCAACGGCTGCGGCAATTAAACCAACCACCAAACCCACAATTGGAAAAGCCCAACCCGCCTCGGCCAGCTTCATGCTGAACGCGCTTTTTGGCACGGGCAAGGGAATGCGCGTGAAAAAGGTTATGGCCAAGCTTAGGTCCCGCCAAATAAGGTTCGGCCAAATATTCACTTTTCCTTACCCCTAGGCACGTTTGAATAAGGTACCAGCGCCGCCTTGGGTGAAGATTTCCACCAACACCGCGTGTTCTTGCCGTCCATCAAGAATGGCCGCACCTTCAACGCCAGATTCCACTGCATCTATGCAAGTTTCAACCTTCGGGATCATGCCGCCAGATATGGTTCCATCCGCAATAAGTGCACGGGCTTTTTCCGGTGTCAGTTCTGAAATAAGCTGTTTGTTTTTGTCCAAAACACCCGGTACGTCTGTTAGCAACATGAAGCGTGTGGCACCCAAGGCAGAGGCTATGGCACCCGCCGCTGTATCACCGTTTATGTTGTAAGTTTCACCTTCATCACCCACGCCAATTGGCGCTACCACGGGGATCAGACCCGAAGCTTGGAAAGCGGATAATATGTGCGGGTTAATAAAACTCGGCTCACCCACAAAACCAAGGTCCAACGCTTTTTCAATGTTGGAGTCCGGGTCTTTTGTTGTACGCTGAACCTGACGCGCGCGTATAAGGTCACCGTCCTTACCGCAAATTCCAACGGCAGTACCACCAGCGCGGTTAATGGCGGTCACAACCTCTTTGTTCACCGTGCCAGCCAAAACCATTTCCACAACTTCAACCGTTTCAGCGTCCGTTATGCGCAGGCCGTCGACAAATTCAGTGCCCACGTTCAACCGCTTTAACATGGTGCCAA
>JBMYWL010000275.1:0-2227 GCA_049607365.1 Alphaproteobacteria bacterium
ACACCAAACCTTCAACTTCTGCCAATTGCTGGGAAACAGGTTCTGCGTTCGGGTTCAAGCTGACCATGACCCAGCCCAACCACTCTTCGCAACGGATTGAGGGTAATTTGAGCTTATCTTTACAAAAGGCTTCATTTTGGTTCATAGCTGGCGCGCCGGCAAGCGACCCATCCAACTTGTAAGTCCATGCGTGATATGGGCAAACGATGCGTTTTGTGTTGCCGCGGCCTTCTAGCAGTGTCGACATTCGGTGCAGACAAACGTTGGATTGCGCACGAAGCACACCCTCAGCATCGCGAATAACCATGATTGGTTGGCCCGCCAACTCCAGCGTTGTGTAGTCACCAACATTTGCGAGCGAGTCAGCTCGCCCAGCACAAAACCAATCTTTTTTGAAAACATGTTCTAACTCATTTTTCAAAAACTCTTCAGACGTGTAAACGCTGGTTGGCATGGCAAACGCCCGTTCAAATGGAGCGGCGGTATTTTCTTTCAGTTCTTGAACGGCTGACATCTTCAATCTCACCAAATTTGATTCTTACACAAATTAGAGGTGATGAAACACCAGCCGTAAGTCAATTAGTTCTTTGAAATTGCCTTGTTCAAAGAGCGTAACTCCTTACAAGATCCACAAATTGACTTTAAGGTTTGTGCATTCGATTTTGCTTTGGAGATTTGACCAGTTTCCAAAAACATCATCCCTTGATAATTTAAGGCACCACGATGTTTGCTGTTCAAACGCAAGGCTTTCGCATATGCATTTCCAGCGCCAAAATAATCCTGCACATTTCGATATGCATACCCCAACTCGTTCCAAGCGTCGGCGTTCTTGGGCTGTTTTTTGGTGATGCCTTTCAACGCAGTTATAGCGCCACGATAATCACCAGCACGGTTTTTTGCAGCAGCTTGAGCTAAAGTCGCGGATGACGACACCGTGGTTGTTGAGCCATAATCTGTACCCGCTGAATAGGTGGGGGCTGAAGCAACCGACATAAACAGACAGACTGCACTAATTCGAATTGTTTTAACAAACATACGTTTACCTTTCTTAAGATTGAGTCACATTAGCCTCGCGTCTTAAAAACACCCGGTTAAGAAGTGTTAAGACTTGGTACATATTGACCAACCCCAAACAAAATTGCTCTAACTCAGGCAAATGTTACATTTGCGGGAAAGCAACAGATGGCAAAAAAGCGGGTTTTGGTTGAATTTGGCATGGGGACCTCCTTAAGACGGGAAGATTACACACAAGCAGCAGTGCGAGCAGTTAAGGATGCTCTTTGGCACAACTCCATCAGCGTGGCCGAATTGTTTGATTTTCCCAAAGACGCGATGATTATTGACGTTGAAATTGGCGTTCAAAAACCTGATCTTGTAAACGCTGCTGATGTGCTTGCCGTTTTCCCATACGGACAAGCAAGTCTAAACGTGGTTGAAGGCGGATTAAACGTTCCCAAACCAAACGACGCAGGGCTAACTGTAATCGCCAACGCGGCCATAATCGTTTCTTTCAATATGGAACCCAGTAACTTGAGCGGAGCCAATTGATGGAAAAACGCATAATATTAGAAATGGGCACCGGCAACGACCTTTATGGTGGTGATTATACAAAAGCTGCATGTCGCGCGGTTCAAGATGCCTTGCATCACAGCTCGATCACCTTGTTCAAATCAATGGGGTACGACTCAAAGGACATGCGTGTGCAAGTAACAATCGCTGTTCAGGAACCTGAAAAGGTAAATATTTCAACTGTAGAGGCCGAATTACCAAGAGGCGTTGCTACTGTCACTACGGTCAAAGGCGGCTTGAATGTTCCAGACATTGAAGCCGGACACGCTCATATAATCGCGACTGCAGCTATCGAAGCCTTCCTAAACGTAGATCCTTCAGCATGGGTTTTATCTCAATGACAAAAGAAGTAATCGGCGATCCAATTATAATCGCTGGGCGACCCCTTACCTTGTCAAAAGCCATTCGGGCTGGCGACTTTGTCTATCTAACTGGTCAGATACCGTTCAAAGACGGTGTTCCCATGACATCTGGCACAATCGAACAGCAAACGCACGCCGTGTTGACCGAGATCCGAGAAACATTAGCACTGGCAAACTGTGTTCTTTCTGACGTCGTAAAGGCCATGGTTTGGTTGACGGATCGAGCGCATTTCCCAGGGTTTAACGCCGTTTATGGTGAGTATTTCCCAACCGATCCGCCTGCAAGATCAGCTGTG
>JBMYWL010000276.1:0-2201 GCA_049607365.1 Alphaproteobacteria bacterium
CACGGCGATGATGCACCTTTGGTCAGTGACGCCGAGTATGATGCATTGCGTCGCGAGAACGAAGCCTTAGAAGCGCTGTTTCCAAATTTGACCCTAAGCGATGGTCCATCCACGACAGTTGGCGCGCCTGTGAAATCTGGCTTTGCAAAGGTCAAACACGCCAGACCCATGCTGTCACTTGGCAATGCTTTCAACAGCGAAGACGTCAGCGACTTTGTGGAAGGTGTACAGAAGTTCCTAAGCCTGCCAGATGACGAACTGCTCGAATTGGTGGCAGAGCCCAAAATTGACGGCCTGTCAGCGTCACTGCGGTATGAAAACGGTGTCTTTGTTCAGGGTGCCACACGCGGTGATGGCGTTGAGGGCGAAGACATTACCGCCAACCTGCGCACAATCGACGATATACCCCACAAGCTTCAAGGCACCTTTCCTGATGTGTTGGAAGTCCGCGGTGAAGTGTACATGTCAAAGACTGATTTCTTTGCCATGAACGCAGAGCTTGAAGCAGACGGAAAGAAAATCTTCGCCAACCCGCGTAACGCCGCCGCTGGCAGTTTGCGCCAAATTGACGTGTCAAAAACCGCCAAACGCAAGCTTAGCTTTTTCGCCTATTCACTGGGAGATTTAGACGTGGGCGCAGGTGGCGAACTTGCCGACACGCACTTCGGTTTTTTGCAACAATTGGCCGACTGGGGGTTTGTCACAAACACCTTGTCCGCAACTGCGCCAAGTGCTGACGGCCTAATTAAAATCTACGACGGTATCGGCGAGCAACGTGCCAACCTACCCTATGATATTGACGGTGTGGTTTATAAGGTAAATCGCTTTGATTACCAAAACCGTATGGGCATGCGCTCACGCACACCACGTTGGGCGATCGCCCACAAGTTCCCTGCTGAAAAAGCAACCACCACACTAAACGAAATCAGCATTCAGGTCGGGCGTACCGGTGCCCTGACCCCTGTTGCCAATCTGGAACCCGTCAACGTCGGCGGCGTTATGGTGTCGCGTGCCACCCTGCACAACGAAGATGAACTACGCCGTAAAGACATACGCGTTGGTGACCGAGTTGAAATTCAACGCGCGGGGGATGTCATTCCCCAAATCGTGCGTGTGCTAGACGCTGACCGACCAGACCGTGGTCCTGAATTCACCATGCCAACCACCTGCCCCATCTGTGGATCAGCAACGCTGAAACCGGAAGGCGAAGCGGTTTTACGTTGCACAGGTGCTTTGGTGTGTGACGCGCAACAGCTTGAGGGCTTAAAACACTTTGTCAGCCGTGACGCACTGGACATTGATGGTTTCGGCCGCAAGAACGTCGACCTGTTCCATGAACGTGGCGATGTTAAAAACTTTGGTGACATCTTCCGCCTTCACACCAAGCAAGCTGACATTGCGGCCATGGAAGGCTGGGGTGAAACATCCGCCGCCAAGCTGATTGCCGCCATTGAGGAACGCCGCACCATAGGCCTTGACCGGTTGATTTTTGGCCTTGGCATACGCCAAGTCGGCGCCACCACTGCAAAGTTGTTGGCACGTCATTATGGCACGTGGGACGCTTTTTACACCGCCATTAAAGCAGCCCACGTCATTGGCTCTGAAGAGCGCGGTGACTTGAACGCAATTGACGGCATTGGCCCCGGTGTTAGCGAAGACCTGATCAACTTTTTTGCCAACCCGCAAAGCCGTGACCTTGTCGAAGACTTGGTGGCCCAACTGACTATTGAAGCAGTAGAAGCGCCACAGACCGATGGCTCACCCGTGGCTGGCAAAACGCTTGTGTTTACGGGCACGCTTGAAAAAATGAGCCGCGCGGAAGCCAAAGCACGGGCTGAGGCTTTGGGTGCCAAAGTTTCCGGTTCTGTGTCGAAAAAGACGGACTTGGTTATTGCTGGACCGGGTGCAGGCTCCAAAGCCAAGAAAGCCGCTGAGTTAGGCATTGAGCTTATCGACGAAGATACGTGGATTGAGCTGGCTGCATCTGCTGGGTGACGGCCCTTATGCTTCGATAATACCGTTCACCAAGATGAGGAACCTACCAGTCAAAGGATAAGTATAGAATCACCCGCACTGGATTTAGTCCAGTGCCCAGCGATAGTGACAGTCACAGCCTCCAGTAAAAGCAAGCCCAAGCCTATTCATTCAAAAGCAACGACAAGTCATCCCAGTCAGGGTTCAAACTTTCAATGGCGTTGAGT
>JBMYWL010000277.1:0-2185 GCA_049607365.1 Alphaproteobacteria bacterium
AACATGAAACCGCTTATGCGCGAACACATTCTGACCAAGGTGATCTGTTCAATTAAACATTGATAAGCATCCACACAAATTCTTCAATTATTAGCAAACGTCATGATGAACCACTCTTTTGTTGTCCGCACGATAAGTACTATTGTATTCCTACTGATTATTTCTGCTCCGGCTCAATCAGCGGAGGCTCCACTTAGGTTTAGTTTCAAGGGCTATTCAGCTGGATTGCTTGCAGCACGAGCAGATGGCTCATTAGATACACGCAACGGACGGTTTTTACTTTCCCTACAAGCTGGTGATGCAGGAATATCCTCAATTCTTAGCTGGGCCTCTCGTGTAGACGCAACAGGCGTATTGGTCCCCCAAGGGGTCGCACCCCAAAGATTTGACTTACAGAACCGACGTAAAAACAAAAACAGTTCGCGTTCCATAAACTATTCAAATCGAATGGCAAATGTCAGTTTTTCACCAGAAGCGAATATTCCAGCCCATGAAGTCATCAGCCCATCACAAACACTAAACTCAGTAGATCCTGTTGCTGCCTTCATGGCAATCTTGAACACCGCAGAACAAACGGGGTCCTGCAACCTATCGTTAAATGTTTTTGAAGGTAAATCTCTTTATCAGATTAACGTGCGCAACGCGGGGTCTGAGTATATTTCAGAGCGAAACTTGTCATATCAAGGACAGGCCCTACGATGCAGAATGCAGCTAGTTCCGTTGGCGGGCAAAGCAACTCGTCCGAAAAACAGAAGCCGTCTAACTGACATCGACATGTGGCTTGCGAAGCCTGTCTCCAATGGCCCGATGATTCCGATAAAAATGTCGACCTCAGTAAAAGGCATTCCAGTTTCACTTCTTGTTTCTTCTGCCAATTAGATTGTGCAATCGACACAAGGGTCGCGTTGTAAATAGTTACAACTCTTGATGAATTTATTGAGATCTGGCGATTGACTTGCTGCTAGTTAAATGGCGTTCTTCCACACAGATTTAGTATGATTCGGAGAAATGTAATTCTATGTGCCAAAACGGCTTAGGTTTCATAATACTTGCCGCGGGTAAAGGCACCCGAATGCGCTCAAAACTTCCAAAAGTGTTTCATCATTTGGCAGATTTGCCGTTGGTAGAACATGTGATGAATTCTGCAAACTCTGTTGGGGCAGAACAAATTTGCCTTGTGGTTGGCCCAGAGTTTGAAGACAAATACACCCCAAAACAAGAGCATGTCATTGCTTGGCAAATGGATCGCTTGGGAACAGGCCATGCAACAAAAATCGGTTTACAAGCCCTGTCCCCGAGTATTAAACGCGTTGTCGTTTTGTTTGGGGATGTACCGTTGATGTCAGCAGAGGCAATGGCCAGACTGGGCAATTCCAGCGCTGCAATAAGTCTTCTGGGTTTCCAACCAGATGATCCGGCAATGTACGGTCGCGTCGCGACAGATGCAAATGGAAGCCCCACCGCCATAATCGAATTTAAAGACGCTTCAGAAGCTCAAAAGCAAATTCGGCTCTGTAACGGTGGCCCCATGTCTTTTGACGTAAACTTCCTTAAAGAAAACATCGACAAGCTAAGCGATGAAAATGCACAAGGTGAGTTTTACCTAACGGATATGTTAAAGATTGCAGTTAATGCAGGACTAAACACTGAATTAGAGTTAGTGGGTGCGGACGAATTAACAGGTGTTAATACACGCCTTGACCTGGCGTATGCGACCAAACTTTTCCAACAGCAACAACGTAAAAAGTTCATGCTGTCGGGCGTTACTTTGCAAGACCCAGACAGCGTCATTTTTTCGCATGATACAGAAATTGCGGCTGACGTAACGATCGAGCCAAATGTAGTTTTTGGACCAGGTGTCTCGGTTGAGAGTGGTGCGAAAATCCGTGCATTTTCACACTTGGAAGGCGCACAAGTATCATCAAATGCCATTATTGGCCCTTATGCCCGCTTACGTCCTGGTACGAGTGTGGGTGAAGGTGTGAAAATTGGTAATTTTGTCGAAACCAAAAACACTGTCTTTCACGCAGGTGCTAAAGCCAACCATCTATCTTATGTTGGTGATGCCGAGGTTGGCGCGAAAGCAAACATTGGTGCTGGCACAATTACTTGTAACTATGATGGCTACAACAAATCCAAAACTATAATTGGTGAAGGTGCATTTATCGGCTCCAACACAGCACTT
>JBMYWL010000278.1:0-2166 GCA_049607365.1 Alphaproteobacteria bacterium
TTCACGCTGGATATGAAGGGCGAAAAACCGATTCTTATGGTTTCAGCCAGCTCGACCCAAGGCATGGTTGACCCACAATTGATTGTCGAAGGGCCAGAAGCTTACTATTTCAACCCGTTTGAACGTGAAATTTCAGACGACATGAAGTTTGCGACCTTCACCACAACAGCAGAACTTATGTATGAACCTGACGAACTTATGTCTCGTAACAACCTGCGCCTAACCTTGGTTGATGGTGTGGAAGCGGTAGAAGTGGGTGCCGCTGACATGCCAAATGCAACAGGTGAAGTTTTGGCCACACAGGTTGCGGCCGAACCCATAGGTCTGTCTGTTTTATTGTCCATGTTGTTCGCGGCATTACTCGGCGGGTTGATCCTGAATTTAATGCCGTGCGTTTTGCCGGTTCTGTCAATTAAACTAATGTCCGTCATTGATAAATCGGGCCAGTCCAACGCGAAAGTCAGACTTGGTTTCTTGGCAACAACGGCTGGCATAATCACCTCGTTTTTGGCGTTGGCAGCAGCACTCATCGTTTTGAAATCCGTTGGTGCTTCGATTGGTTGGGGTGTTCAGTTCCAGCAACCATTGTTCGTCTTAGCCTTGTTGGCGATCATTTTGCTGTTTGCAGCCAACATGTTCGGTTGGTTTGAAATAGGTTTGCCGCATAGTGTATCTGGATTAGGGGCAGGCGGGCAGAACAAAGGGCTGCTTTCCGACTTCGCCACAGGTGCGTTTGCAACCTTGTTGGCAACGCCATGTTCGGCACCCTTTCTGGGCACAGCGGTCAGCTTTGCCTTGGCGCAAAACGCCGCAACCATTTTGTTGATTTTTGCGGCCTTGGGCGTTGGCATGGCCCTGCCTTATATACTGGTCATGGTCTTCCCAAGGCTTATATCTTACTTGCCCCGTCCGGGTCTTTGGATGGTTAAGCTGCGCGTTGTACTTGGCGGTTTATTGGTTTTAACCGCAATCTGGCTCACCAGCATTTTGTTGACTCAGTTGGGCTTGGTCTCAACAGTTGTGACGGTGCTGCTCTCGATCGTATTGCTGGCCGCGGTTTGGGTTTTTCGCGCAAGCGGCAAAAAGCTGATTGCCACGGCTGTGTTGACGAGTGTGGCCCTGTTGTTGGTCCCGCCTATGTTCAAAGCTGACTTTAGCCAAAACACCAGCAAGCTTGAAGCACCTTGGGTTGTTTTTGACCAGCAAGCGATTGCCACGCACATTGCAGAAGGAAAAGTGGTTTACGTGGATGTGACAGCTGACTGGTGTGTAACATGTAAGGTGAACAAAGCGATTGTTTTTGCATCTGACGATGTAAACGCAGCTTTCGCCTCAACTCATCTGGTGGCGATGGTGGCGGATTGGACACGCCCTAGCACTGAAATTAACGCTTATTTACAAAGCTTTAACCGTGCGGGCATTCCGTTTAATGCTGTGTACAGCGCCAAACACCCGAACGGAAAAGCGCTTCCCGAAATTTTAACACCCAAGTTGGTCTTGGAAGAACTGGCAAACGCTAAATAAGGTCCCTATAAGTGGGTAAATTATTTTTTTAGATAGGCACAGAATATGACAATAAAAGTTGGCGATAAAATTCCAAGCGTAAGTGTTAAACACCTTGGTGCAGACGGTATGGCGGAACTGAACTCGGCAGATTTATTCGCTGGGAAAAAGGTCGTTATGTTTGGTGTTCCAGCAGCTTACTCGCCAACTTGTTCAGAACAACACGTGCCGGGTTTTGTGGCCTCAATCGACCAGATCAAAGCCAAGGGTGTTGACACTGTTGTTTGCCACTCGGTAAATGACCCGTTCGTCATGAAGGCATGGGCGGCTGACCAAAATGTGGACGACAAGTTGGTCATGTTCCCTGATGCAGATGCCGCATTGGCCAAAGCTTTGGGAACGAATGTCGACCTTAGCGGTGCGGGCCTTGGCGTTCGCAGTCAACGCTATGCTCTAATCGCGGAAGATGGTGTTGTTTCGCACATTGGTGTCGAAGACTCGCCACCTGCCCACGGCGTTTCAAGTGCCGAAGCAATTTTGGAAATTCTCTAACCCTTAAAATAAGGGTTTATCCTTTAAACGGGGCCATGCGATTTTTACCCTTTAAACGGGGCCATGCCCTGGCGAGCAAGCTCGTCAGCTTTTTCGTTGTCAGGGTGCCCG
>JBMYWL010000279.1:0-2165 GCA_049607365.1 Alphaproteobacteria bacterium
CCGGCATGCCAAAGATCATGATGATGACCGCCACCGTGAGGGCGACCTGTACAAAGAGCGTCGAGGTCTTGGCGAGGATTCGTTTCCCCATCTCACACACCTTCCTTCCAAAAAAAGATGAACTGCCCGGTTGAAACGGGACCTGAATACGATAAGTCGAGCTACGCGTTAGATTTGGTACGTTGTAGGTAATGCGGTTTAGATCAGCTGAAAGCCGCTCTATATTTGCAGGTACCAACACATCGACAGCTGAAGCTGCCGAAGGTAAAAAGCAAACAAATGTAAAAATTATAGCTTTAAGCTGTAAACCCAACCAACGTTTAAGTTTCACTAAAACGCGTCCTCATCCAATTCATTAACGATAGCACCTTCGTTCATAGCGGTAAGCAATGAACCAGACTTAGGCAAAATCTGTGTCATGTAGAACTTGGTTGTAATCGTTTGAGATGTTTCAAATTGGGCATCACCTTGTGCGGCCAACAATCTTTCTGCCATAATCCAAGCACCAAAACAAATCGATAACAGCTCTTGATATGCAGTTGCAGCAGCAGCGGCGGCTTTAATGTCACCAGCTGCACCAAACGCCAGCATAGCTTTCAAACCGTTTTCAACACTTACTGTTGCATCCTTCAAGCTTGCTGCTGTATCGGTCAGCTTTGCTTCTTCCAAACGAGTATGAGTGGCGTTGAGCTTGGCAACCATCAACTGAGTTGCAGCGCCTTGGTCTTTAAAGGTCTTTCTACCCATTAAATCCAGCGCCTGAACACCGTTCGTACCTTCATAGATCGGCAAAATTCGCGCATCGCGGTAGTATTGTGCTGCGCCTGTCTCTTCGATGAACCCCATGCCGCCATGAATTTGCACACCAATGGATGCAAGCTCCACACCCTTGTCAGTCAACCAAGACTTTACGACTGGCACCAACAGATCAACAACCTGACCTGCTTCAGTGTCACCGGTGGCACGTTGTTTGTCTTGTTGAGCAAGCGTGTAATATGCCAACCCGCGCATAGCCTCAATTTGGGATTTCATTAACAACAGGTTACGGCGAACATCAGGGTGCTTGATGATCGCAACAGAAGAACGGTCTTTTGACCCGATTTCAGACGACTGTTTACGATCTTTTGCGTAAGACACCGCTGCTTGATACGCACGCTCTGCAATTGCCAAGCCCTGAACACCAACGGCCAGACGAGCATTGTTCATCATAGTGAACATGTACTGCATGCCGCGATTTTCTTCACCGACCAGATAACCAATCGCACCTTCATTATCGCCAAACGACATCATGCAGGTTGGTGAGCCATGGATGCCAAGCTTGTGCTCAATACCCGAACAGCGCAGATCATTGCGCTCGCCCAAGCTGCCATCTGCATTCACCATAAATTTCGGTACGATAAACAAGCTTATGCCCTTGCTGCCTTCCGGTGCGTCTGGCACACGTGCCAACACGAGGTGAATAACGTTTTCTGTACAATCGTTTTCACCCCAAGTGATGAAAATCTTTGAACCTTTAATGCGATACGAACCATCATCTGCTTTAACAGCACGGGTTCTTGCGGCACCTACATCTGTTCCGGCCTGTGGCTCGGTCAGGTTCATGGTGCCGTTCCATTTGCCCGACAGCAGGTTTGGCAAATAAGTTGCCTGTTGCTCTTCGGTGCCGTGCTCTTCCAGAGCATCAATCGCACCCTGTGTTAGCAGCGGCGCGAGCGCAAACGCCAAATTAGACGAGTTTAGCATTTCTGAAATGGCGGTTTGTAACACCCACGGCAAACCCTGCCCGCCATGGTCGGGGTCGAATGGCAAACCCTGCCAACCCGCATCTACAAACTGTTGATAAGCTTCTTTGAAACCATCAGGTGTACGGACAACGCCGTTCTCGTACGTAGCACCCTGAATGTCGCCAGCGTGGTTCAGCGGAGCCAAAACCTCGCCCGTGAATTTCGCAGCTTCTTCTAATACCGCGTCGATCAAGTCTGGACTGGCGTCTTCATATTTAGGCAAGCTACAAACATCATCAATTTTGGCGATGTGCTTTAGAACAAACTGCATATCCACGATGGGAGCATTATATGGGTACATGACTTGATCCTATCAATTTTTACAATTGTTTTAGATCAAATATGGCCTCGTGCAAACTCAAACAAGCTTAAAAAGCATCA
>JBMYWL010000280.1:0-2163 GCA_049607365.1 Alphaproteobacteria bacterium
GTCGCAGACCCGCCTGAATCCATGGTGCTTACGGTTGTCGAAGCTGCAAAGCGGGCAGGGGTTGACGGCGTGGTGTCTGTTGGTGGTGGGTCATCAATGGACACCGCTAAGTTGGTTGCGGTTTTGGCCGGAAACACGGACCAACCGCTTGGAAGTATGTATGGCATCGGTCAGGTAGATGGCGCGCGCTTACCCCTGATATTGGCACCAACAACAGCGGGTACAGGCTCCGAAGTGACGACGATTTCAATTGTCACCACAGGTGAGGCCGAGAAAAAAGGCGTGGTTTCACCCACGCTGATCCCAGATTGGGCCATTTTAGACGCGGACTTAACCTTGGGTTTGCCGCCAGCAGTTACAGCCGCCACGGGCATTGATGCCATGGTGCACGCCATAGAAGCATTTACGAGTAAGCACAAAAAGAACATCGTGTCAGATTGCCTCGCCAAACAAGCGCTGGAGCTGCTAGGTCAGAACATTCACACTGCGTGTCGGGATGGGGGCAACAAGGAAGCACGTTCCAACATGTTGTTGGGCTCTATGTTGGCGGGCATGGCTTTTACCAATGCCCCTGTTGCTGCTGTTCACGCGCTGGCATACCCCTTGGGTGGTCACTTTCATGTGCCGCATGGTCTGTCCAATGCGTTGGTCCTGCCCTATGTACTCGACTTCAATATGCCCGAAGCTGACGCCTTATACGCGGAATTGGCTCCGCTGATTTTTCCAGAATTGGCAGGAAAACCGAAGAGCCAAATTTGTGATGGGCTCATAGAAAAATTCAAGCAACTTGGCCCAGAACTGGGTATGCAATCACGCTTGTCGGAAGTGGGTGTGAACCACAACCATCTGCCCATGTTGGCTGAAGACGCCATGAAGCAAACACGCCTGCTGGTGAACAATCCGCGTGTTATGACCTATGATGCTGCGCTAAATATTTACGAACAAGCTCTTTAAGCGTTCTTTTCACGCTCCAAACCAGCGAGCAGTAGCTTTGCCCATTGAGTGTAGGACCCTTCATCCGCTGGCATGCCCAATTTCATTTCACCAATTTGGCGTTGACGTTTGACCGTGCCATTGGTGATCATGGGTTCAAGGCCTAACCCTTCGATTGTCAGGCAAACTTCTTCCATTTCTTCAGCGCGTCTAACGCCGTGTGTCGCAACACGCTCCATTAGATAGGCCGAAAACTTGGTCCAATCCAACCCCGGAAAATGGCTACCCAACGAGTTTATAACTTGGTCTTCAACACCAGCTTCAACCGCTGTCAAAACAAACTCGGTCGTAAGGGCTTCAACGCCTTTAATCATGATGGATCGCACCATTTTTATCATTGATGCCGCACCAACATCGCCCTCAACAAAAGTTGGCACCATGTTCATGCTTTCCATCCAGCTTATGCCAGCTTTGGCGTGTGGCCCGCAGAGAGACATGGCAGAACGATGCATATCGGGGTAAATCGGTGTCATGACGGCGGTATCAACGTACAAACCAAGCCCTGAGTGGAGCAGTTCCGCCGATGCTTGTTTTGTCTGTGGTGCGCAGGAATTTAAATCAAAGAAAAGCGCGCCCTGTTTCAGTTTAGATGCGGCTTGCTTAGCGACCGTATGGGCTTGGCTGGCGGTGACCGCTGACAACACATAATCCGCGTTTGAAACGGCGTCGGTCAGGGTCGCATGGCCTGTAACTTTTAAAGCTTCATAGTCAGCTTGTTTTGATTTTGAAGTGGCAGGGTCATCTGTTTTGATGTCATAGGCACATATGTTGATGTTGCTTATGTCCAGGTTAGCCGATTGCCAGCCCTTAACAATTGCTTGCGACGCTTCGCCAAAACCGATGAATGCAACGTTCATGATTGTTTACCCTACCATATAAAAAAAGAGGCCCCCGCGAATGTTCGTGGAGGCCTTTAAGTTAATGCGGGTTTTTGTTCAAAACATCAAGCTTACCACTTGTTAAGTCTCAGAACCTGTCCGTTTTGGATAACACAAGTGAAACGCTGCTTTTGTGTTTGGGTAACGTACTGTGGTTGGTTGTTGTGACCCCAGTTAAAGCCCGTGTTATTCCAACCCGTGTTATTCCAACCTGTGTTGTGCCAATTACCGGTGTTCCAACCGTTTTGCGGCTGATAGTTCGTACGAACTTGCTGACGGAATTCTTGAGCAA
>JBMYWL010000281.1:0-2145 GCA_049607365.1 Alphaproteobacteria bacterium
CATTAATGGACCACCCTGCAAGCCAGGGAAGACAGCTGAGTTCAGCTTTTTACCAAGTGCAGCGTCGTTAGACAAAATCATGCCGCCACGTGCACAACGTAATGTCTTGTGTGTTGTGGTGGTTACGATGTGTGCGTGCTCAAGCGGGCTTGGGTGTAGTCCGGTAGCAACCAGACCAGCAAAGTGCGCCATATCAACCCAAAGGTAAGCACCAATTGAGTCAGCAATCTCGCGCATGCGCTTGAAATCGATCTGACGTGGGTATGCACTACCACCGCCAATGATCAACTCTGGCTTATGCTCCAAAGCCAAAGCGGCCATTTGGTCATAGTCAATGCGCTGATCTTCTTCACGAACACCGTAAGAGACAAAATTGAACCATTTACCCGACTGGTTAACTGGCGAACCGTGTGTCAAATGTCCACCATGGTCCAGTGACAGGCCCATTACGGTTGCACCGGGCTTAAGCAAAGCCATCATCACGGCTTGGTTGGCTTGCGCGCCAGAGTGTGGCTGAACGTTTGCAAATTCGCAGTTAAACAACTTCTTCGCACGATCGATTGCCAATTGCTCCGCTACGTCTACGTTCTGACAGCCAGCGTAATAACGACGGTTAGGGTAACCTTCGGCGTACTTATTGGTTAAAACAGAACCTTGAGCTTCCAAAACGGCTCTAGAAACAATGTTTTCGGAGGCGATTAGCTCAATTTCGTGGCGTTGGCGGCTTAGTTCACCCGAAATCGCTTCCGCTAGCTCAGGGTCAGTTTCACTTAGGGCAGAATCCCAAAATGGATTTGTCATATCACAGGTCTCTTACAAGAAAATCTAAACAGAACGCCAGATAGCCTCCCTACTAATCTGGTACCCTATTTATAAACAACAGGAAAACCAAACCTGCCAGATTAACTGTCTTCAGAGAAGCTCAATTTGTTGACACGAGCCTCGTGTCGTCCCCCGGCAAATTCTGTCTCCAGAAACACCTTCAAACAAGCCTTTGCTGTTTCGGGTCCGGTCGTTCTTTCGCCAAATACGACCACATTGGCATTATTGTGCTCACGGGAAAGGCGCGCGCCTGTTTCATCGTGGATTAAGGCAGCCCTTACGGCTGAAAAACGGTTCGCAGCAATTGAAATACCAATGCCAGAGCCACAAACCAACAACCCACACTCAGCTGAGCCATCAGAAATTTTCTTTCCTACCGCGGCCCCGAAATCTGGATAGTCAACAGAAACACCGGGTTCCGGCCCCAAGTCTTCAACTTCAACACCGTAAGATTCTAACACTTCAATAAGAGCAAGACGCAAATTCACACCGCCATGATCAGAGGCAGCTACCCATTTTTTGGTTTTCATGCTTCGATCTCAATCGGCTTGCGTTCTGATGCAGGGATCATGCTTGGGTCTTGGCCGCCCAAATCAAATTCCAAACCGTTGTAGCCGGTTGACGCAGCTGACCAAAAGCGGTCAATTTTTTGAAGCGCAACGTTCAAGTCACTTAGCGCATCTTCATTCAAATCGGTTTGATCCAATACCGTTGAATGTCGCAAGAACATTTGATGCAGCAAGTTGCGAACTTCCTGACCCTTGTTTGTCAACTTGACGCGATACGAACGACGGTCGTGGTTCGAGCGCTCGTGACTAACGTAACCAAACTCGACAAGTTTCTTAAGGTTATATGACACGTTCGATCCGTGGTAACACCCCTTCTGTGTTAACTCCCCCACAGTGAGTTCTTCCTCACCGATATTGAAAAGAATTAAAGACTGGATGTTGTTGATATCTCTAACTGATGCGCGGTCCAGTTCGGTTTTGATAACTTCAAGACACCGCCTGTGTAACCGCTCGATGAGACCAATTGCCTCAAGATAGTTAGCGCTCATATTTTGCCCCGGATCTACACTTTCTGAAAATTAGAAAGTCTATTTTCTACGGTCCCGCCTAGTGCATTAAACGCAGGACCACTTTTTTTCTTATGGATGAAATCAGGATCAAAAAAATATTCGCCCAGAAATCTTGGAAAGCTACACTAACTTTCGCGTTACAATAGCAATTGCTGTAAGCCTTTGCAATGAAACGCTTCCTGAACAGATCCTGAATAAAGTTAAATTAGCGATAATTCTCGATCATTCAGACTTTCAAAGTGCTT
>JBMYWL010000282.1:0-2141 GCA_049607365.1 Alphaproteobacteria bacterium
GGGTTCCAGAAGTATGCATATTATGTTGTCTAAAACAATATGATATTTGTGAGCTTTGATACATTAACACACAAAGCTTTAGTTTTCTATAACTACAATGGTTTAACTGGTATAAATTCTGATTTTTATAAGTGTAGTTAAAATAGGCAGGGTAAAGTGGCGAAACTCAATTGGGGAATGATCGGCGGCGGTAAAGGTTCAAATATCGGTGACAGCCACAGAATGGCGGCAAAGCTAGATAACCTATACAATTTTTGTGCAGGTGCTTTGGATATTGATAAAGCCCGAGGGGAAGAATTTGGCAAGGAACTAGGTCTAACTCCAGAGCGAACGTATTCCGATTACAAAACCTTGATTTCAAGCGAAGCTGAACGTTCTGACGGTGCAAACATCGTTTCAGTCGTGACACCTAATTCAACGCACTACGAAATAACAAAAGCATGTCTGGAAGCTGGTTTACACGTCATATGCGAAAAACCCATTACGAATGATGTAGATCAAGCCTATGAACTACAGAGCCTAGCAGCGAAGAAAAATCTGTTACTTGCAGTGATGCACAACTATGCCGCCTACCCTATGGTTAGACAAGCCCGTGCGATGGTTGCAGACGGTGCCCTTGGAAAAATTCGCATTGTTCAAACCGAGTTTTCTCACGGCTTTCTATCAATTCCACGCGGAAATGAATTTGGCGGCCAAGCTTGGCGACAAGACCCTAAAATTTCTGGAAAATCCGCTGTAATTGCAGATGTTGGAACCCACGCACTCCATTTAGGAGAATTCATAACCGGACAGCGTGTAAAAGCTGTTTCTGCGTCTTTGGATACGTTTGTCGAAGGCCGTGTGCTTGAAGACAACGCTCAAGTCATGCTGCAATTTAACGAAGGTGCGAAAGGCAGTCTGTGGGCATCATCAGTAGCCGCAGGCAGTGCTCACGGCCTTCGCATACGTGTGTTTGGGGAAAAAGGTTCTATCGAATGGGAACAAGAAAACTCAAGCGTTTTACACCACCGTCCTTTAGATGGTCCAACGCAGCAGTTAATTGCAGGTAAGGACTATTTGGACGACAAGGTCGCAAAGTTAAGCCGTGTTGGCGCGGGACATGATAGTGGTTACATTCAAGCCTTTGCAAATTTTTATAGAGATGTTGCCCATTTGATCAGCACCAACGAAGGCAAAGATTGGAATTTTGAAGATCATCCAATCGCAACGGCAACAGACGGCATTCAAGGCTTAGCTTTCATTGACGCTGCGATTAAGTCTAATGAAGACGGTAGTGCTTGGACACAACTCTAAAAGGCAAGAAAATGCGACCTTTAATAACACTTCAAATTGGTGGCGGGATTGGCAGCTTAATTGGCCAAACTCACCGAATAGCCATGCAAATGGATCGTCGGTTTGATCTAGTGGGTGGAATTTTTAATTCTTCGCATGAAAAATCCCTACAAATGGCGGAACAATTAGGTTTACAGCCGAACCGCACGTATTCAGATTTTGATACTTTGATTGAAGGAGAAAACCGGCTTGGCGAAGACAAAGCTGATTGCATTTCCATTTGTACGCCAAACGAAACCCATTTCTCTTACTGCAAAGCGGCCTTAAATGCAGGCTTTCATGTGGTTTGTGACAAGCCTATCGCCGGAACTGTGCAAGAAGCTGAAGAATTAGAGAAAATCGCTGCGGACAAGGGGCTAATTTTAGCGGTCACTTATAATTATTCCGGCTACCCGATGGTTCGAGAAGCACGTGAACGTATTTTGGCTGGTGAAATAGGGCGACCTTACATCGTCAACGTCGAAATGCCTCAAGCTGCTGTTTCCAAACTAAAAGCCAGTGGTGAAATTGAGCCCAGAATGCGTTGGAGGCTAGATTTGGCAAAAAGTGGCGGATCATTGGTTTTGCTAGATTTAATGACACACGTTGTGCAAATGGCCGAGTACGTTTCTGGTCAAAAAATTGAAAAGCTCTCTGCTGACTGTCAGGCGATTAACAATGCCCATGGGGTGGACGACAATGCCGTTCTATCTTGCAAATTTGATAAAGGTGCAATTGGACAACTGTGGGCAAGCTTCGTCGCTACAGGAACTGAGCAAGGTCTGAGTTTCCAAATTTTTGGCGAACAAGGCAGTTTGCATTGGAAACAA
>JBMYWL010000283.1:0-2121 GCA_049607365.1 Alphaproteobacteria bacterium
AACTTCCATAAAGCTGATCGTCGTGGACGCGCCGCTGCACTCAACATGGTCATAACTTCCACTGGTGCTGCGTCTGCGGTTGCAAAGGCTTACCCCGCACTTGGTGGCAAACTAACCGGAAACGCCATCCGCGTACCAACACCAAACGTGTCCTTGGCCATTTTGAACCTGACGCTTAAGGCCGACGTTAGCGTTGACGAGTTGAACGGCTTTTTGAATGAAACGGCTCAGTCAGCCGCATTCCAAAAGCAGCTTGGCTTCATGCAATCCAAAGAGCTTGTGTCGTGTGACTTGGTCGGCTCTCGCTTTGCTGGCGTTGTCGATGGTGAAGCAACAATCTGCGAAGGTAACCGTTGCGTGCTGTACGTTTGGTACGACAACGAATTCGGTTATTCCGCGCAGGTTTACCGCGTGCTACAGCAAATGGCTGGCATTAAACTTATGACACTGCCAGCATAAGAACAAATCACCGATTAACTGACCGAGAAAAATATCTCGGTCAGTACGTAATTTGACGCCAAGATTGTAATTGCCGCTGTCACAACAGCGTTTCTGGTTGCTCGACCAACGCCACGTGCGCCACCGCTACATACATAGCCCTGATAACAACCCATCAGCGCGATGATAAACCCAAATACAGCAGCTTTCACAAGACCTGAGACAATGTCGATTGATGTGACAAAGCTAACTGTGTTTTTCAAATACAGGTCAGGCGAAAAGCCCAGCTTTGTTGTCGACACCAAATACCCCCCGAAAACACCGATTGTATCAGCAACTACAACGAGAAGCGGCATGCAGATGATCGCCGCCAAAAACCGTGGTGCTATTAGGTAGGAAAAGGCGTTGGTCGACAACGTGCGCAAAGCGTCAATTTGGTCCGTCACCCGCATGGTACCCAGTTCGGCAGCCATAGCGGCACTAACGCGACCTGCGACCATTAAACCCGCCAAAACCGGTCCAAGTTCACGGGTGATAGACACCACCACCAACTGCGGAATGGCCCCTTCAGCAGCGAAGCGCGCGAAGCCAGTGTGCGACTGGAGCGCCAACACCATGCCCGTGAAAACTGCGGTCAACCCCACAACCGGCAGGGAACCGTAGCCAATTTCCATCATTTGGCGGCCAATAAGTCGCGGGTAATAAGGCGGCGTGAAAATACGCCACAAACCTTGCCCGGCAAACATGGCCATGCTTCCGATTAACTGAAACAAGCCAAGAGTTACCCGCCCCAGCACGGACACGAATGGGATGGTCATAGAAATTCCCTTCATGGCTTACCCGCCATTTGCAGCATTTGCTGCCGCGGTAACGTTCTCAATGTATTTTTCAAAGTCGATACCAACACTAATGAAATAATAGAGCATTATGCTGGAGTTCAAAAACACCTCAACAAAGAACCACAGAAAGGTTTTACCATTGGTCAGTGAGAATGAATCTTTGATGATAAACCAAGTCACGACATTCAGATACAGCCCGACAACAACACCAATTACGGTGAAAGGAGCACCCAAGCTTGCAATCATCATGATCAACATGTTTGCAACAAGAAGCCAATTTCGGGCAACCACGAACCGTCTTAAATTGTTTCTTATGCCACGGGCGTACAAAACAACCGGAAACAAAGTCCAAAGCGTTGAGTACAAGAACAACGCGCGAATGCCAATGCTGGACGCTGACAAACTATCGTCTAGCGTGAGTGTGTAGTTCATTATCCAAAAAAAGAAGATTGGAAACAAAAAAGGCGCCAGCGCGAAGGATTGTCCAACACCAACTGAATCGGTCGAAAACTTGGCTGTACTCTCTGGTTTCAGTCTGAACACATCAAACAGCAAAACCATATTTCTTTTTATGTCATTGGGTGTCGGGAACATGGACATGTGCCTACCCTGCCTCAAAAAAGCGGTTAACAATCGCCACGTATATATCGACCAGATTGTTCAGGTCGTTAATGTCCACGCGCTCGTCAACCTTGTGCATGGTTTGACCCACTAAGCCATATTCTGCCACCGGACAGATGTTCTTGATGAAGCGCGCGTCAGATGTACCACCGGTCGTGCTATAATCTGGTCGCTCACCAAGCTTGCTCTCAACCACATCCGCCAACAGTTCCCCAAAAGCTTT
>JBMYWL010000284.1:0-2105 GCA_049607365.1 Alphaproteobacteria bacterium
ACAACACACCCAGAAACCGCCAAAGGTACGTGGCGGTGAAACCAACTCCAATCAAAACAAGTACAAGGTCAAAATTCATGATTGAAGCCGTTTGTCGATCAAAAAGGCGGTTGTTCCTGAAACAAGTCCAGTGACAATTAAACCCCAGTTTGGGTCGAGTGTGTATAATGGAGGCCCCAAAACAGCTCCTAATAAGATAGCCATAAATCTGCCCCGATGCTTCCACTCAGCTGAGAATAAGGTCGCGAAGTATATGGGCATAAACATCAGAAAAGCCATTGCAACAACTGGTGGGAATATGTCTCCGGCAAAGTAGCCAAAAACAGGAAACGGTAGCACACCGAAAAACATGGTCCATGCAAAGCCGTTCGCGTATGGCCAGAGTTGATCGCGCGTTAATGTATCTCGCTTGTTTAAGACATACACCCAAGCCGTGATGGCAATTACGTGCCCCAACAACAATTGTTTCCACATGGCCACGCCTTTAGGGCAAACCGCTGTTATGAAAACCACAGCCATGGGCATAAGGCGAACAGATGAGGCCGCGACGGCTAGCCATATGGCGATTAAGCTTGCGGTTGGTTCATAAAGTTCGATTAAAATCACTTGGCCGGGCAATGCAAAGGCTGTCAAATTTGAAAATATGCCTTCATACCATTCATGACCTTTGGCCCGCATTAGGGCACCAAAACCCATCATACTTGCACCAAGCATCCACACAGGGCCTAATGCGGCATCCCTAAGGCCTTGAAAAAACAAAGGCCAAAAGGCAACGATCATAACGTTCTTTTGCTGGTTCAGGGAAACTTCAGACTTCAATTCTATAAACTTTCGTTATAGTTTAACACCACCTTAACAAGGAAAGTGGTCCGAATGAAAGAACTAGATCGTCGAGAACTGGTCTTATTTGCATTGGCAGGGATAGGATCATCGCTGGCTCTCACAGCTTGTGGCGGGGTAGCAGGTGGATTGGGAGCAATAGCACCAAGGTTCTCAGTTGCCGGTGTTCGTTTGTTGGGACTTGATTTCTCAGGGCTGACTGCAGGTGTTGATTTAGATGCATTGAACCCTAACCCAATAAATTTGCCGATTGATGCGATTGATTTAGGGCTAGATCTTGCTGGCGTCAGAATTGGCAATGGAAGTTTGGGGCAACCTGTTTCTTTGGTTCCAAACCAATCAACCCGAGTTCCATTAACAGTTACAAGTGATTTGTTGTCGCTTGGTCAAAATGCACAGAGGTTTTTGTCGGCACGCAATTTACCATATGAGGTTAAGGGCGCAGCACGTGTCGCTGGTGTTCCGCTTGCTATTCCTTTTGCAAAAACTGGCATTTTAAACATTGCTTAGGGCATTGCTCTAATCGTCTAGCTCGGTTGGCTTTTGTAACAGCTTAAAACCAACATCTACCAACAGCTTACTGCCTTTGGTTCTGTTACATTTTTGGCAGGCAGTAACGACGTTCGTCCAGTTGGTTTTACCCTTTAGAGCACGGGGTACAACATGATCGAACGTAAGGTCTTGGCTTTTGTGTTTGACGCCACAGTATTGACAGCAAAAGCTATCGCGCAGGAAAACGTTAAAGCGCGTAAAGGCTGTCCGCTTGGCTGTCGGAACAAAGTCCTTCAGCGCAATCACTGAAGGCAAGCGCATCTCTAACCCGGGGCTACGTACAACTCGTTCATATTCGGCGACAACGTTGACGCGTTGTTGGAACGCAGCTTTCAGCGAGTCTTGCCATGACCAAAGCGACAAGGGGTAATATGACAAAGGTCTGAAGTCGGCATTTAGCACTAAGGCCGGACACTTTTCCACAGGTGTAACATAGTCGGGAAGCGTGTGGACTTGTGTATGAGTTTCCGTGTTTTTAACAGTTTCTTGTTCAAACATATGAAGATCTTATAAGGTAATTCTTCAAGAACAAGGGCAAACAGACTTTTTTCGGTTTACCCCAAAACCCGCCGCATCATGGCGTATGTTGAATTCAGTGCCAAATTGTCGATTCCATGACCCAACCCCGGCACCGCGTGGGTTAAAACTTCAACATCTGCATTCGCCAACACAGTAGATGCTGTTCCCATGCTTTCGAATGCAACGACTTGATC
>JBMYWL010000285.1:0-2094 GCA_049607365.1 Alphaproteobacteria bacterium
TGAAGGTCCAGACGGTTTTTATGATGAAAAGCGCTCTCCTTATAATGAATACTTGAAATCAAAAGGTTATCCGGCAGAAAACCCATGGTCCGAAAACGCGAACGCAGGTGTTGACGATAAAGGTGGTGTTGCCAGTGGCTGGATGTTTAAAAACGCGGATAAACCCGCAAACATACATGAAAATGACAGTGAAACCCCATGGTTAACACAAAAAACCATTGAGTTCATCGAACAAGCCAATCGGCCGTGGTGTGCTCATGTAAGTTACATTAAGCCGCACTGGCCCTACATTGTGCCAGCTCCGTATCACAACATGTTTAGCGTAGCCCAAGTACCGCCAGCCAAGCGTCATGCGGCCGAGCGTGATGATCCGCACCCGGTTTTTGGTGCCTATATGGAAAACAAAATAGCGACCGCATTCCAGCAAGATGAAGTTCGTGAAAAAGTTATTCCAGCTTACATGGGGCTTATCAAACAATGTGATGACCAGCTTGGTGTTTTACTGGCGTATTTAGAAAAAACAGATCAAATGGACAGCACCATGATCGTTTTGACCTCTGACCATGGTGATTATTTGGGTGACCATTGGCTGGGTGAAAAGGACCTTTTTCACGAACAAAGTGTCAAGGTTCCGATGATCATTTATGACCCTAGGTCAGCGGCTGACAATACGAGAGGCACCACCTGTGATGCCTTGGTGGAATCGATCGATTTGGCGGCAACATTTGTTGATCTAACGGGTAAAGAAGTTCCCGATCATATTCTTGAAGGGCGATCACTTTTACCTTGGCTGGAGGGGCAGGTGCCGAACTGGCGAAAATACGCCATCAGTGAATACGATTACTCTTCAACGCCACAGTGTGTGAAATTGGGGTTGGAACCGCGCGATGCGCGCTTGTTCATGGTGTTTGATGGGAGATTCAAGCTTATCCACGCAGAAGGTGGTTTCAGACCCATGTTGTTTGACCTGATGAATGATCCTGATGAATTTTTTGATTTGGGTCGAGATGAGGAGCAAAAAACTAAGCTAGATGAGCTTTATGGCCACTTGGCAAAGTGGGGACGTCGCATGTCTCAACGAGTCACAAAGTCAGATCAACAAATAAAGGATGCACGTGGAAAATCCTCACGTCGCGGTATTTTGCCATTTTTGATCGACGGTTCAGAGGTTTCCGACGAGCTAACAGAAAAATTCCGTGGAAAGACGCAAAAATCTTACCTTGAGGAATAACAAACAAATTTTTTTGGAAAAGAAGTGGTGACCCCTACGAGAATCGAACTCGTGTTTGCGCCGTGAAAGGGCGATGTCCTAACCGCTAGACGAAGGGGCCACGTGTGTGAGCGTCTCAAGTAACTGCGCTGCAACAACTCGCTCTGTATAGAGGGCGATTTAGCTACTTGCAAGCAGTTTAGGAAGCGATTTTTTTCAAGGCAGGAATGACAGAATGTTGTGTCGGGATTTACTGGTGCGGGAACTTCCTTTAGTTTGTGAAGATAACAACACCTAATGTTAAGAATTTTACAAGGCATTGTAGTTTTGCGACGCTATGGCGGGGTTTTCCGGCGAGATCACAACACTTATTGTCCGGTTCGACTATATAGTCTGGTAAGTTTATCGCTATGTTTACCGTCAGGTAACAAATTTCACCATAGTTAAAAACCGGCATCCAACTAAGTCCGGCATTCTCAAGGTTAAGGATTAGAACTTATGTCTTTGTCAGACATCGAAATTGCACGTCAGGCCAAAATGAAGCCGATCAACGAGATCGCAACCGGATTGGGAATCCCAACCGAAAGTTTGGAACAGTACGGTCACTACAAAGCGAAAATCAGCGGCGAATACATTTCGTCTTTGAAAAACGAAAAAGACGGCAAGCTAATCCTTGTAACCGCGATTAACCCGACACCAGCTGGTGAAGGCAAGACAACCACCACAGTTGGTTTGGGTGACGGTCTTAACGCGATTGGCAAAAAGACAATCATGGCATTGCGCGAGCCTTCGCTTGGCCCGTCGTTTGGTGTTAAAGGTGGTGCTGCTGGCGGTGGATACGCTCAGGTTGTTCCAATGGAAGACATTAACCTGCACTTCACAGG
>JBMYWL010000286.1:0-2078 GCA_049607365.1 Alphaproteobacteria bacterium
TTGTCGCCAACACAGGCAGTGTCCAAGTGCGGTTGAGAATAAGTCGGTTGCTGGCGACGGGGACGAGATTTTTGATTCGCAGTGCGGTTTCGCCACATCTCCTCCCTAAACTGGTTAGCACATACTCGGGTCTAAGTGGGTGCCCGTGACCGCTATTGCGTTTGACAAGCCCAAGCTCAATCAAATGATTCAAACTGTTTTGTACAGCGGTCCGACCTGCGCCAGTTTTTGAGATCAATGATGCTTGGCGACCTGCGGTACCATCACACAAAATGGCGAGAACGTCGAACGACCAAGCTTTTGCAGAAACCTTGACAAGTAAATTAATGTCCATAAAGTATAGTATATATAATTAATCATGCATGAAAAGCAAAAAGGATTGATCGCATGTCCATTGTCAGCCTCAACTCAACAATCACAATCGCTATCTCAGTTAAGGATCGTCACGCAAGCGCAGAATGGTACAACAAAATGCTTGGCTTTGAACTTTTGTACCATGCTGATGAGGCGGGTTGGTCTGAATTGTCAACAATGACTGAGCAGGTGACTTTGGGCTTGGCAGAGCAAGCTGAACCCAACCCGGGTAATTCTGTACCTGTGTTTGGTGTTGCAGACGCACACAAAGCACGAAAAGACTTGGAAGCTGAAGGGGTCGAGTTTGACGGCGAAACCATGGTTGTGGAAGGCATGGTTATTACTGCGACATTTTATGACCCTGACCGAAACGCGGTTATGATTGCGCAAGACTTAACAATTTAATTGTACAAATCATCGAGCCTAAATGGTTTGCCGCCTACCAATGCTGGATTTATTCCAGCATTGGGTTCACACTCTGGTTGTCGAATTCGCTGACTTGATAGGTTGATGTTGCCAACCATTCTGGATTGACTTCAATTCCCCAACCCGGTTCAGCTGTCACTTCTGCTTTGCCATCAACAATGCCGTACGGATCATTGACAAACAGGTTTTGCTGCCACGGGTAATAGTCCTCGCCTTCAATTGAAAACTCAAGGTATTTGCCGGCGTTCGGAATAGCGCGCAAAAAATGCATTGTGAACAAGGTGACGAGTGACAAGTTCGCGCAGTGCGGTGTACAGGGAAGGCCAGCCTCTTCACCCATCTTCGCGACTTGCAGCATTCTGTGAATGCCGCCAATGTACAAAACATCCGGCTGAATAATGTTGACAGCTTGCATGTCGATCATTCGTTGCCAAGTTGGGAAGTCGCAATCTTGCTCGCCACCTGTTACGTCAATATCAAGTGCGTCAGTTACCTGTTTTGTTTGCTCTATTTCCCAGTAAGGGCAGGGCTCTTCAAAATGACCAATGCCGTTGTCTTGAAGAAGTTTGCCAACCTCAATCGCACGCGCGGGTGAGTAGCCAGAGTTTCCATCCACAAGCATTGAAACACCGTCGCCTAAGGCCTTTGACACCACGGGCACGATTTCTTCGGTACGACCCGGCCACTCGTCAATATCACGCCCGCACTCGGCAGCGACGCGCCACTTAAACGCATCAAAGCCGTAAGTGTCACGTAACTTGCACATGCGGTTTGCTTCATCTTGCGGGCTTATGTCACGCTTCATGGATGAAGCATAAGCGCGGATTTTACCGGGTGTTCCACCAATAAGCTCGGTAACAGATTTCCCTTCTGTTTTGCCGTGCCAGTCCCAAATGGCTGTGTCCAAACCAGCCATTCCTCGGCGTAAATATGAGCCTGGAAACTTGTGCTCTCGTTCGGGAATCTCCGACATTAGGGCTGGCAAATCATATACGCTACGGCCCAAGGCCCATCTTGCGACCTGACGATGCAGCACCTGACACGAAATGTCAGAATGATAAGTTGAAACTTGTCCCCAGCCGGTTACACCGTTTTCGGTTGTGACACGTACAAAGCCAACGAACTCGTTGGTGAAGGTTTCGATTTTTGTAATCTTCATGAAGATTGCTACCATTTATCCCGTTTCATCTTTTCTAACCTTGTTTCCATCAAGGGTCTAGTTTTGGGCTCAAGTTTTTCTGGACACGTGACAAAATCCGGTGGAGATTGCGCAAAAAATAGGTGAATGTCTTTGTCCG
>JBMYWL010000287.1:0-2069 GCA_049607365.1 Alphaproteobacteria bacterium
GGTGGTTGCAAAAGAAGCCTTCAAAATCGCCCAAGAAAACGAAAGTTTCCTTTAATGACTTCGACGCCCAAACCAGACATGAAGATCGTCATGCGTTTGGACGTGATGCTCGCCCTTCGCAAAATGAAGTCCAAAGATTTGGCACAACAAATTGGTATCGCAGAGCAAAATCTCAGCCAATTGAAATCAGGGAAAATTAAAGGCGTGCGTTTTGAAACCTTGGCCAAGATCTGTCAGGTGTTGGACTGCCAACCTGGTGATTTACTTGAAGCTGTTGAAGTTACCGAGGCGGATTAAGCCAACACGCCTTCAACCAGCTTGATCCAGTATGATGTACCGTACAAACTTGCTTCATCGTTAAAGTTATAGTTAGCAGCGTGAAGGTTGTTCGAGCCAACTTCACCTTCTGCACCATTTCCAACGAAAATGTAGCAACCCGGTTTTTCCTGTAACATATAGGAAAAATCTTCCGCACCCATCATTGGGTTAACTTTGGTGTCCACCATGTCTGCACCAACAATCTCCGTCGCGATTGCAGCGGCTATATCGACATGCTTCTCGTGATTAACCGTTACAGGGTAACCCAGACGCACATCAACCTCACAAGTGGCTCTCATAGCGCTACAGACGCCTTTAGCGACTTCCTCAATGCGTTTAAAAGTGTTGTGACGTACGGTCTCATCCAACGCGCGTACAGTGCCCGTTAATTGAACGACATCAGGAATTACGTTAAAGGCTTCACCTTCAGATTTCACAACCGTACAGCTCAGCACCACAGATTCCATGGTGTCGGTTTCGCGACTGACAATTGACTGAAGCGCCAAAATTATCTGTGCGCAGACCACAACAGGGTCTACACACGTGTGGGGCATTGCCGCATGGCCACCGCTACCGGTAATCTTAATGCCAAATTCGTCAGCTGAAGCCATAATAGGGCCCGAACGCATGGCAAACTCCCCCAATGGAATGCCCGGCATATTGTGCATGCCGTAAACCGCGTCCGCTGGGAATTTGTCAAACAGACCATCTTCGATCATTTTCAGACCGCCACCGCCGCCCTCTTCCGCTGGTTGGAAGACGAAGAAAACTGTCCCAGCGAAGTTCTTGGTTTCAGACAAATACTTGGCCGCACCCAACAACATGGCTGTGTGACCGTCGTGTCCGCAAGCATGCATGTTGCCCGGGTTTTGGCTTTTGTAGTCAAGGTCGTTCAGCTCGGTGATTGGTAGAGCATCAAAATCCGCACGTAGCGCGATGCTGCCTGTGCCTGGCTTATTGCCTTTCAACACACCGACCACCCCTGTTTTACCCATGCCGCGGTGAATTTCTATGCCACAGGCTTCAAGCTGTTTGGCCACGAAGTCAGAGGTCCAAACCTCTTCGTATCCAAGCTCTGGATGCTGGTGAAGCTGTTGACGCCAGTCCGTAATTTCAGTGTGTAGGTCTGCAACCCTATTTACGATTGGCATAAGCAACTCCCTGCTCCGTATTAAACTACGGAGCCTGTATCATCTAGGCTCTGGAAGGGGTCCAGAGCTGGTTAAAAACTAGCCCCGAACTTGGTCACGCTTTTCAAAAGGTGTCAGGAATTCAAAACCATCAGCTGTCACAACAATTGAATCGCCAACGCGCGCGCCGTAACCCGCTTGTGCCTCAACAGCTGCTTGCGCTTCAATCGCTGCAACTGCTGCGACGGCTTCAACAGCCTCAACAGCTGGTTGATCGTCAGTTGCTTCCATGGCTTCGATACCATCAACGCCTTCAACACCTGCCACAGCTTCAATAGCCGCACGTGCTTCAACTGGACTGACTGTAATGCCGCCATCAACCGCAAATGTCATGCCCTCTTGCAGAACTGTGCGATCGCCCTGTTTCAGCTCAGGTGCTTCAAGGTAAGACATGCCAATTGCGCGGCCTGTGCGGTAGCCGGCAGCAAAACCAGCTTCACGATAAACAGCGTTGGCAGCTTCAGCCACGTCTTCAGCAATAGCACCTGGCTTAATCGCATCCAGTGCAGCTTGTTGTGCCGCCAGGGTAACTTCATACGTCGCCATCTGGTTTTCAGGTGC
>JBMYWL010000288.1:0-2060 GCA_049607365.1 Alphaproteobacteria bacterium
CAAAAACACAAAACCGCAGAATTCAGGACCAGATGAGCAAAGCGAAGAAGTTAAGACATAAGCTAAGCTTTAATTACGACCAACCAACCGAAGTTGATTCTTTGGTTTTGTCACTGGCGCCCCTGCCAACCCATTCTGACCAGCTGATTTCCCACACCATTGAAGTTCAACCTGAACCGTCGAACCTGTCATGGGTTGAAAATAAGGATGGGTTAAGGGCGGTTCTTCTGACCTACGACGAACCAATTGAACACTGGACCCTAACCAACAACTTGATGATCCGTAATTTGAACCAGACATCAAACGGATTTACTGGCTTGAGTTCATATGCGGAGCACTTTCCCTTTCCCTACGACGGGCAGCTTTCAACCGACCTAAAACCTTTTTGTGGTCAACCCGACGCTGATGCCAATCTGATAGATGTTTTGAAGTCATTACCCACCAAGCCCTTGCCAACAATTGAGGCAATGGAGCTGATAAACACAAAGGTTTTGGACTGTCTGGAAATTGATCAAGACGAAGACGACCTACAACAGGAACACTGTCTTTTGTTGTCGAACACCTTGCGTGCTGTGAACATGGCAACGCGATTTGCAACGGGTTACGATATCAGCAACAACGGCTGCTTGACCACCTTGTGTCAAACCTATCTGCCCGGTGTTGGTTGGACGACCGTCAAGAATAGCGGACTTGACGATGCGAAAGAGTTCATCGCACTTAAGGTAGCCACAGATTTTGAATCCGCATCTTTAACATCTTCACCCATATCTTCACCCATATCTTCACTGGGCCAAACCGACAGCGTTTTGCTGGAAAGCTTACGCGACCCCAACCATGTGCCTGAAACCGGGCCAACGGCAGCAGCCTTAAAGTCAGAAGGCATGGCAAGCGCCGCAACGCACATAGACATGCTTTTGGCCAACGCTGATTTCAACGTGTCTAGCTTCATCCAGACCAATGCAAACGAAGCCCAAACAGATGCCACGAATGCAACTTGGCAAGACATAATTGAAGACTTGAACAAACGGTTAGACGCCAACGCCACGCCTTCAAGCGGACGACTACACAACTTCCACACCTTAACAGGAAGCAAAGCCGCACAGATTGCTGGCCAAGCACGTTTCTTATCCTTGGCATTCCCGTGCCTGACAAGACTGGTTGGTGCCGAGCGTTTCGAAGGTGCACACTTAACCGCCCGTGATGAAGCTCTGCACGTGCCCAAAGCCAGCAACACAGACACATTCAAAGCCCGACATGATCTGGTCGAACCCTTCCAAACTCTGCCCAATGCGCTGCTTGAGCGGGGTATATTGGCGCGTTTGGCAAAAGGAGATAACCCCAGATTCTCGCCACGGTCTGACACTCTGTTAGCTGATGTTTACAGGCTACCAAGCCTGCTTTGGGAAGACTTGCAGGTCCTTTGTGGATGGCTAGCCGCAGAGCAAATAAACATCGACCCAAGTTGGTTTTCAACCCACATGGCAAAGCGATTCCCGCTCGCCCACCAGCTAGACATAAAAACAACTACGGATGATGCAGCGCAACTCCTTATGCGCCCCGCGTTTAGAAGTCAGGCCGAAAAACATCAGTTTAACCTGTTTGAATTCAAACTGGATCATGATGACCAAGACAGGTTTGATGTTGGCGTGAATGGCTGGGTGCTACCGTTCAAAAGATGTCAGACCGGAAAAGTCGCAGCCGTAAAATTTAACCATCTGTATGAAACGTGCGAAGTGACCGTTTACGATAAGTGGCAGCGCGAAACCCTGTTGTCGACACGGTTTAGGGTTTCGGGCGACAAGCTTACACCAGACAGCACGCCGTTCGATAAGCGACGACTTGTTTCACCGCCACCTCACCCAGAGCTTAACCATACGCTGGATTTGGCATATGCTGAGCATTGGGGCGGCACCGGACGACGGTTTTAGGGTCTCCTTTTCTAGAAGCTGAAGGAGATGCTGAATCAAGTTCAGCATGAGGTTAATGGCAGCTGTTTAGGCTCGGTTTAGGGCGCGCGAAACCAACATTCTTGATCCTCGCACCTGTTGCGGGGTCCATTC
>JBMYWL010000289.1:0-2046 GCA_049607365.1 Alphaproteobacteria bacterium
TTTATTCAACCCGGTGATATGGAGGGCTCGCCCGCTCTTACATTTGCCCCCATGTCTGAACCTAAACCAGCAAGCAAAATAAGCAGCAAAAGCCTGTATGCCGAGATGGAGCGGCGCTTCGAACACTACAAAGCGAAAGTTATCGCCCCGTTTTTCCGCAACCATTTCTCTCGGTTGGACCGTCAGATTGTTTTGGCAGATATTTTGGGCGCAGCAAACGCAGGCTTAGAATCGGTTGAAGAGCTTGAAAAAGCGTTAGCACAGGTTCAGTCAACCATGCGCCCAGGTTCGTCTTCATGGATTGGGAATTTGTTGTTCGGTCGACGTATCGACCACATTCTGTTTGCAGCTACCAAATCGGATCACCTGGCCAGTGACCAACACCAAAGCTTAACCAGCTTGCTACAAGGCATGACCCTTAACACGAGTAATCAAGCCGCGTTCAAGGGTGCAAATGTAAGCTTCTTGGCCCTATCAGCCCTACGCGCCACAACTGAGGTCACAATCGACGAAGGTAAAACCAGTTACCGTTGTTTGAAAGGTAAATTGGTAGGGCAGTCCAAAGAGGAAGCTGTTTACACGGGCAAACTACCAAGCGATTTGAACACCTTAAAACGTCAACTGAAAGACCAAGACTCTTCCGCTTTCGCTTTCCACAAGTTCCAACCGCCAGCTGAAGTTGTAGAATCAAACCTCGGCCTTGCCAACATACGCATGGACAAAGCGCTAGAGTTCTTATTGGGAGACCTATTAAAATGAGCCAAAACACATCACCATCAGGCCCTACACCCAATCAACCGCGTCGTTTTGATCTGGAGAACACCAAAAAACCGCTAAAAATTGTGGAACAACCGCTTGAGGGCGCAGACCTTCAAGAAGCCAATGTCTTGCTTAAAGCCAACGTCCGTTCTTGGAGCCTGACAACATGGCTTGTTGCCGCTTTTTTATTGTTGTTCAGCTTTTTGTTGATGGTCGACTTTGCCAAAAACGCGATTTGGCTTTTTGAACAACACACCTTGTTGGGCTACGCTGGAACAGCCTTAGCCGGATTGTTCACCCTGCTGTTATTGTCATTGATTGGGCGGGAATGGCGTGCGTTAAGGCGCCTAAACGCGATGGCGAAAACTCAAGCTGACGCACACAAGGCTATTGCCGAGAGCAATTTAACGCTTGCCGAAAAATCTGCCACCCGACTGCTAACCTTCTACAAAAGTCAAATAGGCAACAACGCACCCAACCTGTCCAAAAATGCGCTCGCGCCTTTGTCTGGTTTGGAGAAACTTGCCCAAATAGACAATGTTCTGCTTAAAAAGTTGGATGCCAACGCGACCGAGCGCGTGATACAGGCCACCCGCGACAGTGCGGTTTTCACCACCATGTCACCTTTCGCCTTGTTGGACGCAATGATAAGTCTGTGGCGTAACCTGAAAATGATCCGCGAGGTTGCAGAGGTCTATGGCATGGCCCCAGGCTGGTTCCAAACAAGCAAATTGCTACGACGCGCAGTGACGCAAGTCGTAGTCGCTGGTGGCATGGAGGCTGGGGATGGTTTACTGCAATCCCTGTTCGGCTCATCTGTCGCGGGAAAGCTATCCGCCAAAATGGGCGAAGGCCTAATTAACGGACTTATGACCGCCAGACTGGGCATCGCCACAGCAGAGCTTTGCCGCCCCCTTCCCTTCGCCATAGACCGTAAACCCAAACTGCACGAAATCGCTGGCACGGCTATGAAACGGATCCGGGGTGAGGTTTTGGGCTGTCGGAGTTGTAATTAAAACAACTTCCGCTTTTCTCTTATATAACAACGATAACGGAAGTGTGTCTTGGGCTAAATCTAAAAAACGTTTATTTATAAGGATTTAAGCACTCCCCCTATTTCCGCTAATAAACAAAAGCGGAAATAGGGACTCTAGATTCCATTTGAAACGATAGCCGCCCTACAAAGATTATTTTTTATTCCAAAGTAAATTTAATGCTGAAAGTGTTATACCATCAACTATTTTATTTGCTTTAATTGCTTGCTTAATTTCCATCTCCGTAAGCCAG
>JBMYWL010000290.1:0-2045 GCA_049607365.1 Alphaproteobacteria bacterium
GATTATAGCCTGCTCTGGAGAGGGCTTTGAGACGCGATGTAATAAATGCCGAGTAAGCTGCGAATTCGTTCAGGTCAGCTTGTTTAGAGCTTTCTAAGTGTTTCCAAGCTTCTCGGGCGATGACTTCACAATCTAACTCTTTTGAACATTCAATTTCTCTTTTGGATGAATCCAATGCTAAGCCTGACAAGTACCAAGAAGCACCTAGATGGTTTAGGGCTCTTTCAGAGGTTCCATCTGGCTCTGCTTCCAAGATGTAACCTATAAGTCTTGTGATTGTTCCTTCGGTGTCAGCTGCATACTTTTCTAGACCTTCAACTGATACAAACTGTTCATTTGTTAGGTCTTGCACATGGACATCTATTAGGTGAATTAGAAGGTTCTGCGGAAGAGTTTTTCTCAGCAGAAATAAGGCCTGAACAACTTCGTGCTTTCTAACGTTTTTTTGATCTTCCTTAGATGAATAGATCTCTTCAATTGCTTCACGCCACCATTGGAAGCGAATATGTCCAAGCATTTCATTGGAGACATAAGATGAGGTTTTGGAAATTTCACAATTGAAAGCAAGCAAAGCAAAGATTGATTCTTGAACACTCTTTCTTTGGTTCAACGTTACAAGAAAGCGAGCAGGGTCCCTTTCCTTGACGGTTTGCGCGCAGTAAGACCAAGTCACTTTTCAACAGCAATTAGAGCTACGGCTGCTCGACGCTCTTCTGTCATCAGCACATTAAAAGTTCGACATGCGGCACTTGTGTTCATCAGGTCCACACTAATACCTGCGTTTCGAAACATTTGGCGATGTGGTTCAGGTAGGAATTGAACGTCATTGCCACAGCCAATCAATAATACCTCGACCGGATCAGGGAAATTTTCGAGCAAGTTTATCAATCTTGTTACGCCAGCATTATCAAGAGCAGGGTCATCCCAATTCTCAACCTTTGTAAGCCCAACGATAAGGTCGCCTTCGATGCGCTCCCCCAAAACCCTGAAACCACCATCCCCATATGAATCGATCATATTGCGGTTATTTGGAATGGCGGGTGTAATGTCTACCATTTAGGGTCTATTTCCGCTTTGGCTTGCGTACCGTCTTTTTCTTTGACGTGCGAGCGGAAAATTCAGGTGGAATAACCTCTTCATCAGGACCTTGTTTGTCATTAAACTCTTTCGCTGCTTTCTCTTCAGCTGCAAGTTTTTGAACAAAGGCTGCTGCACCGTCATCTGCCGCCGTCTTTTCACTCTCGTCAAAAACAGAGCGTTTCAGCTTCATGATTAGCAACATAGGAGTAGCTAAAAATAGCGAAGAGTAGGTACCAATGAGAACGCCCCAAATCAAAGCGACGGACAAACCACGAATTACTGGACCACCGAAAAATGCCAAAGCAAACAAAGCTAACAATGTGGTGACAGATGTCATCAACGTTCTGGTTAGCGTTCGGTTGAGTGCGATGTTCAAAATTTCGATAGTTGGTTTTTTCTTGTATCGACGCAGTTCTTCTCTGGCACGGTCAAACACAACCACCGTGTCATTTATTGAGTATCCGGCAATCGTCAGTATCGCTGCAACGGTCGTAAGGTTGAATTCAAACCCAGTCACAGCAAACAAGCCAAGGGTTGTTATTACGTCGTGTGTAAGTGCTGCCAACGCGGCAACTGCGAAGCGCCACTCAAATCGGAAGCCAATGTAGATGGCGATACCTAAAAGCGCGTAGATTGTTGCCCACAAAGCTTTGCCTTTTAGCTCTTCAGATACACTTGGACCAACAGTTTCAACACGGCGATATTCTTCAACGCGGCCGTTTTCAACACCAGCAACACCTAAGGTCTTTTGAATTAGAGCAATTGCAGCTTTTTGTGCTTCTGCCTCTGCCCTGTCATCTGCGGCATTTTGCTTTGGCAATGTAATTAGAATATCAGTGGCTTCACCGAAGCTTTGAAGGCCAATTTCGCCAAGTCCGAGTGCGCCGAGTTCTGATCTTAAGCCAGCAACGTCTGCTTCTTCGTTCATGCGGACTTCAATAAGCACACCGCCCTTGAAGTCTACG
>JBMYWL010000291.1:0-2034 GCA_049607365.1 Alphaproteobacteria bacterium
TGGCTTCACCAATCGCGACTGGGGTTAATTGCACACGGTCAATTACATCACCAAGTGCATAAATAGACGGCACGCTGGTTTGGAACTGATCATTGACCTTGACGGCTCCACGTCTGTCCAACTCAACACCAGCCTCTTCCAACCCAAGTCCAGCTGTGTTTGCCCCCCTACCTGTTGCAAACAGCAACATATCCACGACTTCAACCGTTCCATTGTTTAAGCGAAGTGACAAGCTACCATCTTCATTTTTGGTGACTGATTTAATCTCTGTCTCTAGCTGAAGGATCATGCCTTTTTGCCTCATTTGTTCGGTCAGGAAATCTCGAACATCTTCGTCAAACCCGCGAAGCACTTTGTCACCACGATATATCAGTCTGGTTTCAGCACCCAGCCCGTTGAAAATACCGGCAAATTCAACAGCAATATAACCACCACCATAAACCGCAATACGTTTGGGTAAGTCTTTAAGCTCAAAAACTTCATTTGACGTCACGCCAAATTCCGCGCCCGGTAAATTGGGCTTTGTTGGGTGTCCACCTGTCGCGATTAGGATGCGCTCAGCAGTATAAGTTTTTCCCGCAACTTCGACTTGATTTGGCCCTGTCACTACAGCGCGCCCGAAAATACTTTGAACACCAGCATTTGTTAGCAGGCGGTCGTAAATACCTTCCAACCGATCAATTTCGGCGTTTTTATTTGCCATAAGCTTTGACCAAGAAAACGACTTAACTTCAATGTCAAACCCATAGCCTTCACCCAAAGCAGCTTCTTCAGGAATGTGCGATGCGTAAGAAAACAGTTTTTTCGGCACACAACCGCGAATAACGCAGGTTCCGCCATATCTATATTCTTCGGCAATCGCCACCTTTGCGCCGGTTGCTGCAGCCATTCTGGACGCCCTTACACCACCTGAACCTGCACCAATTACAAATAAATCAAAATCAAACAAACGAATGCCCTCTGAATACATCTGACCAAAATCGTGCCAGCTTCAAACTCTAATTACCCTATACTTAACCGCAAATTCCATCTAATCAATTAGCAATAGGTGTTGATGTGATGGAATGTGATTCAATTTGTGTGGCAGAATTCAAATAACCAATCCTGTTGAGGCCATTAGCAACCTGTTTGATGATCTGGATGTTAGTGATTACACCTCTGGACAAGCAGATTGGCCTTACTCTTTCAACATCTCTCCAAGCGCATTTTTACCTTTGATTGTACAGTCTGCGCACGGTTTATCTCTAAAAGCTGCACATTGGGGTTTCATTCCAAGTTGGGCAAAAGACAAAAAATTTGCTGCCAATTCGATTAACGCACGATTAGAAACAGCTTTTGAAAAGCCCTATTATAAATCTGCCATCAGACAAAGAAGAGCTTTGTTGCCCGTAACTGCCTATTACGAGTGGAAAACAATAGCTGGTGCCAAACAACCTTTCAGGTTTCATTTACCCAACCTGCAGCCCATGTATTTCGCCTGTATTTGGGAAGACTGGATTAACCCACAAATAAGAACCCCCATGACCAGTTTTGCAATTTTAACCACGGAAGCCGATCAGCAAGCCTTCCCTTTAATCAATCAAGTCAACCACCGCATGCCCTTATTATTAAGCCCGTCCGTCAGACGGAATTGGTTGGCAAATGGTGTTGAGTCGTTTCGTGGGCAATTGAACAAAGACATAATTGAAAACACTCAGTTGATGGTTCACCCGGTTTCCAAGCAACTAAACAAGGCAGTGAACCAAGGACCTGAATTGGCTGAACCAATCAACTTGTCTGATATCAAACATGAAACCGCTTATGCGCGAACACATTCTGACCAAGGTGATCTGTTCAATTAGGGTGTGAACCCAATTCAGATCCTGTTTTCGTTTCAAAATAGGTTTTAAAGTTCAAGTATTGTGGATTGCCGTGGTCGTCCGACCACAAAAACACGAATACGAAGGAATTTGACGCCTATTTTGAAACCCTTCGGGCGTCTGCCACACATGTTTTGAACTGCAAAACTCTGTTCAAATGGTATTCATACCACTT
>JBMYWL010000292.1:0-2029 GCA_049607365.1 Alphaproteobacteria bacterium
GTAGCCTTGTCTGCACAAGCGACAGACATTTCGGTCAACAAGGCAACTAAAGAGCTGTTTAAGCTCATCACCACCCCGCAAGATTTGCTGGACCTTGGCGAAGAAGGTTTGAAAAAACATATTCGCACAATTGGTCTGTTTAATTCTAAAGCCAAGAATTGCATTAAAGCCGCAGAGATTTTGGTAGAAAAACATGGTGGCGAAGTTCCAGCTGATCGCGATGCCTTGGAGACTTTGCCAGGCGTTGGGCGTAAAACGGCAAACGTTGTGCTTAACCTTTTCTTCGGTCAACCGACAATCGCTGTAGATACACATTTATTTCGTTTGGCCAACCGAACAGGCATGGCAGCGGCAAAAACGCCCTTAGCTGTTGAGCTGAAATTGGAAAAAACCATTCCAAGTGAGTTTTTGTTACACGCACACCATTGGCTTATTCTGCATGGACGTTATATATGTTTAGCACGTAAACCCCAATGTTGGCGGTGTCAGGTCGCACATGTTTGTCTGTTTAAAGATAAAACTTTGGATGCACCTGACACTTAGGTCCTGATCCAAAGATGTCTAAGTCAGAGTTCATAATTGAAGTCGTACAAAACCTTGTTGAAGTTGATGGAGCAGCATGGGATGCGTGTGCCGGAAATGAAAACCCTTTCGTAAGTTACAATTTCCTGTTTGCTTTGGAAGAAAGCAAATCTGCAGTTGTGGGAAATGGCTGGCTTGGGCAACATGTCTTGTTGAAATCAGCAGATACCGAAGATCTGCTGGGTGTTGTTCCTTTGTATTTGAAAAATCACAGCCAAGGCGAATACGTTTTTGACCATGGTTGGGCGGATGCGTTTGAGCGCGCTGGTGGACAATATTACCCGAAGTTACAGTCTTGCGTTCCGTTTTCCCCCGTAACTGGACCAAGGTTGATGGCTCGGAAAGACACACGTTTTGAGGCCAGTCAGATTAAAAATATGCTGGTTCGCGGCATGTTGGAGGTTGGCAAGCGGCATGGTGTCAGTAATCTTCACGTAACGTTTTGCGAAAATGAAGACTTGCCTTTGTTTGAGAACGAGGGGTTTTTGCCTCGTTATGGGCACCAGTACCATTGGCAAAACAAAGGCTATTCCAGCTTTGATGATTTTCTTGACGAACTAACAAGTCGTAAACGCAAAGCCATTCGCAAAGAACGTAAGGCAGTTCTTGATAGTGGTGTTGAACTGAAAACCCTTACGGGTGATGATTTGCAAACTCACAATTGGGACAAATTCTTTGAATTTTATCTTGATACTGGTTCGCGCAAATGGGGACAGCCTTATCTGACACGTGAATTCTTTGACCAAATTCACCAAACTATGAAAGACCGCATCGCACTGGTTGTCGGTTTTGATGAGGGCGAGATGATTTGTGGTGCATTGAATATGGTTGGTTCAAACACGATCTTCGGGCGCAACTGGGGTTGTTTGGAAAGCGTCAAGCACTTGCATTTTGAAGCGTGCTATTATCAAGCCATTGAATTTGCAATTGAGCACAAGCTCGCGAAAGTCGAAGCTGGGGCACAAGGACACCACAAACTTCAACGCGGCTATTTGCCAACCCTTACTTATTCAGCTCATTACCTGTACGATAAGGGTTTTTCAGGCGCAGTTAGCGATTATTTGGTTAGGGAGCGCGGGGCTGTGCTAGAGGACTTAGATTTGATGCGGGCGGAAAGCCCGTTTAAGGTGGATTAACAACTAACAGGGAGTTTGCTCGATGGATTTAAAGATTTTTGCTACGCTGACTATGATTATGAGCAGTTTGTTAGGAAGTAATGCCTTTGCATCAGGTGGTTTTGATTGCGAGAGTACAGGTAAGTTTGTTCGGGTGAAGGGTACCCACAGCTCGGCCGGGGTTTCTGTGCAAGAGGTTTGGCTGGGTAAGCGTCAAGTTACGGATTTCTCAGCGGATCAAATTTATCTTGGTGACACTTGGTTCGCGTTTTTGATTATGGATAGCAATCGAAACAAACACATTTTGCGTGTCGAAACGATTGCCACTGTTT
>JBMYWL010000293.1:0-2026 GCA_049607365.1 Alphaproteobacteria bacterium
TACACAAGCAGAATCATATTCGGGGAGATAAATTGCAGGGTGCTTCTATACTGAAATTGAAGTTTTATACCAAAAATCATAGCATAATTGCCAATTTGTGTGGTGTGATGGAAATAGATTGAGAATTGGTATTGCTAAGCTGATTAAAATTGGTATGCTTTTGGTAACGTATCCAATTTGGAATTGCTTGTGACATCAACCGAGGGTGCAAGCCCAAAATATCGTAACTTTGACGCTTGGCCGACCAGGGACGTGGTTTCCGCCTTGGTAGAAGCGAATTGGCGTGCGGTTGCTGCGGTTCATTCAAAAACAGAAGAATTCGCCGGTGTCATAGATGCAGCGACAGAGCGGTTGCAATCTTCAAAAAACAGTCGGATTATTTATGCTGGTGCAGGGACATCCGGTCGTTTGGCGAGCCTTGATGTCGCGGAGTTGTTCCCGACCTATTCTTGGTCTCGAGATAGATCCTTAAGTTTAGAGGCGGATTGTGACCCCGAATTTTTGGCTGGCGTCTCAGCCGCAGAAGACTCAACAGAATTGGCAGAGCGTCTCTTCAGAGCAACTAAGGTTTGCTCAACTGATGTTGTGGTTGGAATAGCAGCAAGTGGAAACACGCCTTACACAAAGAAAATGCTGGAGCTTGCAAAAGACGTTGGTGCTTTGACAATTGCGATTTCTAATAACGAAGGTGGTACCATTCTTGATGCCGCTGAATATTCGCTTGTTTTCAGTACGGGTGAAGAAGTTTTGCCAGGTTCAACACGATTGGTCAGCGGGACCGCGCAAAAAATATTTCTTAACACGTTTTCGACTGCCGTCATGACCAAGTTGGGGCGTGTTGTTAATGGGCGCATGGTGTGCATGGACCCTGGCAACAAGAAGTTACATGAACGGGCAATTTCGATAATTGCTGATGTTACCAATTCATCAAAAGTTGTGGCTGCTGATTTGTTTGGGCGTTCCCGAAACAGCATTCCGCATGCGCTTTTGATGTCAAGAGGCTTGAGTTTTGATCAGGCAGATGATGTTCTTGTTGAAAATGACGGTGCGGTTAAGCAACCTTATCTGGATCTGTCGCAACAGGAAGGCTCAGCAGGTTGAAGGGTAGGGAACAACTTACCTGTATACAATTAAGTTTCTAAAGGCTGTAACAGCCACTTTTAAATCTAAACGATAATATAAAAAAGGAATGGAGAGATACGATGAAGAAAATACTACTTTTGGCCGCGGGCTTGATGGGCATTTCCTCAAGTGTTGCCGCAGAAACAACATTGACAATCGAGTCATGGCGTAGTGATGACCTTGCGATCTGGAACAAAACGATCATTCCAGCATTTGAAGCTGCACATCCAGACATTAAGCTAAAATTTGCTCCGTCTGCTCCACGTGAATATGATGCAGCCTTGAATGCACGTCTTGAAGGCGGAACCGCTGGTGATTTGATTACATGCCGTCCGTTTGACCGCGCCCTTAACCTCTATAACAAAGGCCACTTGGCTTCTGTCAAAGGCGTTGCAGGTTTGAAAAACTTTGGCGGTGTAGCGCTTTCGGGTTGGAGCACTGACGATGGTTCTGACACTTATTGCGTGCCGATGGCATCAGTTATCCATGGTTTCATCTACAACAAGGACGCTTTCAAAGAAGTTGGTATAGATGCGCCAACGACTGAAGCTGAGTTCTTCGCAGCACTGGACAAGATTAAAGCTGACGGAAACTACGTTCCAATGGCTATGGGTACAAATGACCAGTGGGAATCAGCCACAATGGCCTACCAAAACATCGGTCCTAACTCTTGGAAAGGTGAAGAAGGCCGTAAGGGAATTATTGCTGGAACAGCGAAACTGACGGACAAGGAGTGGGTTGCACCATTTGAAACACTTGCACGTTGGGGTGCTTATCTGCCGGACGGCTTTGAGGCGCAAACATACCCTGACAGCCAAACAATGTTCACACTGGGTCGCGCTGCGATTTACCCTGCCGGTTCGTGGGAGATCACAGGTTTCCGTGCAGACTCAGACTTTGAATT
>JBMYWL010000294.1:0-2023 GCA_049607365.1 Alphaproteobacteria bacterium
TCGTCCCATTGGTAAGTATAGTTTCCACTTCCACCAGAAGCTATTACAGTTGCTATTCCTGTACTACCTGCAAAACAAGCAATATTTGTAGAATCCTTTATTAATGTAATTTCTGAAATGGGTGGTAAATATACCAACGCCCAAACCATTGCTGCTGTAAACGACCAAGTATTTAAAGATTTAAAGGAAAACAATTTTTTCCTTGTTTCCCAACCCGTAGTTTCAGCTAAAACTGGCGCACTTGTTCATGAAGAATGTCTTATTCGTTACAAGTGTCCAGCTGGTGAAGTTCACCCCGCCAGTTCCCTTATACCATTCGCTGAGCAAGTTGGCATTGTCCAACAGCTGGATTTGTTTGCCATTAAAGGCGCTTGCGAACACTTATCCAAAAACCCTGACCTTCAGATGTCGGTTAACATTTCACGTTTGTCTTTAGACAACATGCAAATTCAAACCTATTTAGAATCAGCCACAGACGTTGCAGTTCGCAAGCGGTTGATTATTGAAATTACCGAAACCGCGATACCCAAAAAGCCAGACGCAGTCGCTGATTTCATCTCGTTTGCGCGCCAGTTGAATTTGAAAATAGCGTTGGACGATTTTGGGTCGGGTGCAACACTTTGGGATGATTTAACCGAGCTGGATATTGATATCATCAAACTGGATAAGGTGTTTGCTATCTTCGACGAGTCAAACAAAGAGCTACTGGAGAAAACACTTAAGTTTGCCCGTGCACGAGGTATTCAGACCATCGCAGAAGGTATAGAGAGCCAAACTGTTGCAGACAAAATGATTGTACTTGGCGTTAATGCTCTACAAGGGTATTACCTTGGGAAACCCAAACTTTTATCCGCCTAATCCGGAAAGTCACCACCATGAAGCCCGTAGCACTTTTAGCAGCAAGCCGAACCCCCATTGGAAGTTTTCAAGGAAGTTTATCCAGTGTTGAAGCCAGTGACCTCGGTGCGACCGCCATTAAAAGTGTTTTGGGTAAATCTGGTTTAGATGCTGAACGCGCTGGGTCGCTTGTAGACGATGTCATTTTGGGTCACGTGCTGTCCGCTGGGCAAGGACAGAACACCGCTCGTCAGGCTACCATGGCCGCTGGTATCACCCACCAAGTGCCAAGCATCTGCATCAATCAGGTTTGTGGTTCAGGTTTAAGGGCAGTCGCTATGGCGGCCCAGTCAATCATTGCTGGTGACGCCGAAATGATCATCGCAGGCGGCCAAGAATCCATGAGCCTGTCATCGCACACCGCACGCCTTAGAGCGGGTCAGAAAATGGGCGATCTTGCCATGGTCGACACCATGATTAATGACGGCCTTTGGTGCGCTTTTGAATCTTATCACATGGGTGTGACAGCAGAAAATGTTGCCAAGGCCTATGGCATTTCACGCGATGACCAAGACGCTTTTGCCTTGGCGTCTCAACACAAAGCCAGTACCGCGAGAGCAGGTGGTAAGTTTGTTGAAGAAATATGTCCGGTAACCGTGCGCAGCCGCAGAAGTGAAACAATCGTTGATCAAGATGAATACATTCGCGATGACGCCTCCGCCGAAAGTCTGTCACGCTTAAGGGCAGCGTTCGAAAAAGACGGAACCGTCACGGCTGGTAACGCAAGTGGTCTGAACGATGGTGCTGCCGCTTTGATGGTGGCAAGTGAAGACTTTGTGAACGAGCACAATTTGAAACCACTTGCTTGGGTCAAGTCCTGGGCAACGGCTGGTGTTGAACCATCTGTAATGGGTACGGGTCCAATCCCCGCTTCCAAGAAAGCGCTCAGCAAAGCTGGCTGGTCTGTTTCTGACCTGGATCTGGTTGAGTCAAACGAAGCATTTGCCGCCCAGTCCCTAGCCGTTATGAAAGCGCTAGAACTGGACCCTGAAATTGTGAACGTGAATGGTGGCGCAATCGCACTTGGTCACCCTATTGGTGCGTCAGGTGCACGTGTGTTGGTGACCCTTGTTCACGAGATGCAAAAACAACAACTGTCGCGTGGTTTGGCAACCCTTTGTATTGG
>JBMYWL010000295.1:0-2018 GCA_049607365.1 Alphaproteobacteria bacterium
CAGACATGCTTCAACTTCGGTCATGTTTTCCAGGTTAAAAACACTGTTGTTATCTGCACGGGCAGGTGCTTTCAATTCTTCATCAGCATTTATACGCTGTCTAAATAGATGGAACTCCAACTCGACAGCGGCAACTGGTTTCAAACCACGTAAAGATAACCTTTCAACTTGTCGCTTTACTAACTCGCGTGGGTCATAAGGGCTAAGTTCGTTTTCATCGGTGTATATAGATGCGACGACTTGCGCTGCACGACCTTTTGCCCACGGAACCAAAGCAAGTGTCGCCAAATCAGGCATCATTTTCCCATCAGGATCTCCCAATGGGCCAGCAACTCCAGCAGCCTCAACATCATTTCCCCAAATATCTGCGCAATAAGTCGCCAAAGGAATGCGCGCAGCACCCTGCAGAATCTTCGGAATTGAAGAGGCAGGAAGCCACTTGCCACGCATGGTTCCATTCAAGTCCGGAATCATTATTTCCAAGCGTTCCAAGTCGGGGTGCGCACCCAAAAACGTATCCAAAATTTCGACGTCTAAGAGTTCTTTCTGTTTAGACACCGTTATTTGCCTTTCCAGACGGGGTCTCTTTTCTCAGCGAAAGCCTTAGCACCTTCCAGATTATCTTCAGAACCGTATAAAACATCAACGGTTCTTAACTTTCTTTGAGTAACGCGGTTTAAGGCATCCTGAAAATTGGAATCTTCAGCAGTGCGAACAACTTCTTTAATAGCCGCATAAACAAGAGGAGGACCGGAGGCCAACAAACGAGCCAGTTCCCAAGTCTTTTCCATCAAATCATCAGCTGGCACTATTTCTCGTAATAACCCCCATCTAAGCGCTTCTTCCGCATCAAACCATCGTCCAGTTAACAACAAGTCCATAGCAACATGATACGGGATACGTTTTGGTAACTTTATTGATGCAGCATCTGCAACAGTACCAGACCTTATTTCAGGTAAAGCAAAAGTTGCATGGTCCGCAGCCAAAATAAGATCAGCAGACAAAGCAATCTCTAACCCACCACCACAACAAATTCCATTAACGGCACATATGACGGGTTTGTTCAGGTCACGTAATTCTTGAAGACCACCAAAACCGCCTTGGCCGTAATCTCCATCAACGGCGTCTCCATCAGCTGCAGCTTTAAGGTCCCAACCCGGACAAAAGAACTTCTCGCCAGTTGCTGTCAAAATAGCAACGCGTAGCTCTGGATCATCACGGAAATCAGCAAAAACTTCACCCATAATACGGCTAGTCGCTAAATCAATTGCATTTGCTTTCGGTCTATCAATCAGGACTTCAAGTATGCTTCCCTCTTTTCGCGTACGAATTGGGCCTTGAGAAAGGTGAATCATAGAAAATTATCCTAATTGTTAAACCGTGACACCAATAAAGCGCTACATTCTTTGACGACCTGCTGGGCTTGTTCCAAACTAATCTCAACAGATTTATCCATGACGCGTGCATAGAGCAGAAATGAATACAACATTCCAATATACTGCTCAGCTACAAAACGAGGACTAACTCCTCTCAGGTCAATTTTGCCTGACTGTTGTTGATCTACCAAAAAAATTGACAAAGCTTCTTTATAAGGCCCATGACCAACCTCATATACTCGGTCACGTAGTTCTGGGTACTGATACGCCTCTGCAATCACCAACCTGAACAAAGGCACAATTCGCTCAATATTCATTAGTGCTGCTATCAGATTACCTATTTTTAAAAGGCCTTCCTCAAACGACAAATTTTCCAAACCATCACTTGGCTCAACAAGTTTTTGCTCTGTAATAAGCCTGTCAGTGATAGCATAGAAAAGCTCTTCTTTTGAAGAAAAATGCTTGTACAATGTTGCAGTTGAAACCTCTGCAACCTTGGCGATCTTGGCCATGCCAGCACTTTCAAAGCCCTTGTCCAAGAAGGTCTCGATTGCAGCTTGAATGATTGCGTTTCGTTTTGATTGGCTTAGGTTTTGTCGATATTGCTCAATAGACACGAATTTTCCTTAATTCGTAACAGCA
>JBMYWL010000296.1:0-2014 GCA_049607365.1 Alphaproteobacteria bacterium
TTGGCAATAAATACAAATAAACTCCAAATTACATTCTTCAGGTGTCATCTTTCAAAAGCTCCAACTCAAAATCTTGCTTCAAAAAGCTCTGCCCGTTGATCTGTATTTCCAACCCGTGCAGTCCGGCATAATAAACACGCGTTGTTATTGGATTCATGGGGTGGGCCTTTTTAAGCTTCAAGCTTTGTCCAGCCTTTATTTCCAAGGTTTTCCACTTAAACACCTTGGGCGATGTCCCACCATTGGCCTTTTTATGGTGAACGATAAAATCTATGAGCAGCGGTTGTGTTTCATCAGACGCCGAGGTCACCGAAAGTGTGAATTCCAGCTTACCGCCCAAAACAACTGTTGGTGTTTCAATTGACAGTTCAACGCCATCCACTTTCGGCGCACCATAACCCAAAGCTTCTAACGTTGCCGTATGACCTTGCTTAATCAAGGTTCTGCACGCATGTTTCACCATGCGAATTCGGTTCGGGCTTGCATTCACCAACCAATGTTTGGCGATGTTTGCGACAACATCAGGGTGATCTTTCGCAATATCATTTAGATTATTAGCAACTGACCTTCGCACATACTCTTCTGGGTCATCTTTCAGTTTCTCCAGAATGAGCAGCAAGGGTGCCGGATCATCGCAAAAATCCGTAAGCCTTAAGCCCCATGGCAGTCGCGTACGTGAGCCCTCACTTGCCAAACGACGTATGTGATGGTTGGGACTCTCACACCAATCTAGCGATATTTCAACTGCACGTTTCGGGTCTTTTACAAAGAAGTGGCGTATGGCGAACTCTGCACTGAAACGACTGGTCAGCTTCGACAGAATCTCCATCGCAAAGTCAAAGTCATTTAGTCCTTTGGCCGCAACAAATTCACACATGGGCATAATGCCCCAACCACGAATGCCATCCGCGTTCATGGTGTTGGAAATCAGGTCTAGCTCAACCTCATCGCCCGGGTGCAATGCCTTCACCATCAGCTCACAAGCTTGTCTGAAATCGCTTGGCATATGCTGTACTAAACCAGCACAGATTTGATCAGAGCGTTGCTTAAGCTCTAACTGGTCAAAGTTCTCTGTAGCGGTGGCAATAAATGCATCGACGGGAAACGTGGGCTCAGCTCGTTGAAAATGAGTGGCCATTTCTGCGACCATTGTCGGATTAAAATTATTCTTGAAAGGTTCCATGGCTCCTATAAGGGCATAAAAAAAGCGCCACGTAAATTAATACGCAGCGCCAATTTTTCTATAACTGCCAATTGCTGACAGTTAGATAAGAACTTAGAACAAGCCGACTACTTCGCCTTCGTCGTTCATGCCGATTGAGTTCGCAGCTGGAACACGTGGCAAACCAGGCATGGTCATAATGTCGCCTGTTACAACGACGATGAACTCTGCACCGTTTGACAAACGAACTTCACGAACAGGAATTGTAAAGCCTGTTGGTGCGCCCTTAGCGTTCATGTCGGTTGAGAAGCTGTACTGTGTCTTAGCGATACAAACTGGATACTTACCAGCTGAAGTTGCCTGCAGATCTTCGATTTGCTTGCGAACTTTTGCGTCAGCTGTGATGCCGTCTGCACGATAAATCTCTTTAGCGATCGTGTCGATCTTGTCCCAAAGTGGCATTTCATCTGGGTAAAGCGGCTTAAAGTTTGCTTTGCCTTCGTCGATTACTTTCACAACAGTCTCAGCAAGTTCCTTTGTACCAGCAGAACCATCAGCCCAGTGGTTACAACGAACTGTTGGTGCACCCATTGCGCCAGCAGCGTCTTTAACAACTTGTACTTCAGCGTCTGTGTCTGTGATGAAGCGGTTGATTGCCACAACAACAGGAACGTCGTATTTGCCAAGGTTTTCAATGTGACGCTTAAGGTTGGAAAGACCAGCCTCAACAGCTTTAACATCTTCATTACCAAGCTGATCTTTAGCCAAGCCACCGTGCATTTTAAGCGCGCGGATGGTTGCAACGATAACCACGCAATCTGGTGATAGGCCAGCTTTACGACACTTAATGTC
>JBMYWL010000297.1:0-1994 GCA_049607365.1 Alphaproteobacteria bacterium
CACACCAACTTTCTCAAACGCACGAACCGAGTTGTGATGACTTAGTTTCTTGCCCCGATTTTCACCACGTAACACGTTGTTTTGGGTATAGGGGGTGTAATGCACATGCCAAATTTCCAAAGGCTTTGTTAACCCGGTTTGGGGCAATTGAACGGTGGTGGCGTTCAGTTTTTTGACCTGTATTTGCGGGGCTTGGTCAATCTTTGTGTTCACCGCTTTTAAGCAATTGCGAACTTCTTTTCTGTTGGAGCCCACAACCTCTAAACTGCCGCCCACAATTATTTGCGGGGTGTAAACATAACGAAGGGCAAGTTGCTCTGCATAGGTACGCTGGCGTTTGGTGCCGGACTTAAGTGCGTAAGGGTCTTTCCAGCCTATGTAGTCCCAGTAATCAACGTGAAAAGACAAAGCCAATATGTTGGGTTGGTTCGCCAGTTCACCCAGTAGGGCATCGGCTGGCGGGCAAGAGGAACAACCTTGCGACGTATACAGCTCAACAACGGTTAATTGATTTTGGTCCGAAGCGACAGGTGGCTTTTGTGGCGCTGCGTACAAGTTGGCACAAACGGTCAAAGCAGCTAATGCGGTGGCCAGTGCTGTGGCCGGTGCTGTCTTGTTCAATAACTTAACAAGAATGGTCTTGGGTTTAAAAAATGTGGTCAGGTTAAACATTAACTTTGCCTAAACGCTAAAATAACAAACAGGTATCAAACTCAGGTTAAACCCTAGCGTTATTCGTCTTCACTACCTACTCAAATTCAGGTGAGTACCTGTGTGAATAAGGGTTCAACCCTAAATTTCATCCAAACGACGTTTTAAGGCAACACCCAAACGATCTGGATCCAAACCTGAATGATCGTTCCACTTTACGTGTGACGTGGCACCGTTTAGCGGGTCATAAAACACAATGTATGGGGCATACAATCGTCCACGCTCAGCAACGGCTCGTTGGATAACTTCCAACTCTTTGGCGATCTCTCTGGCTTCCGGTTTGTAACGCACCAACCTTAGCTGCAAAACTTGGTCTGCAACCGAGCGGTAGGTTGAAGAATTTGACCTATGCGACAAGTTAACACCCGTGTTCAGAATTTCTTCCAATTCCTCGCAACGCGCGCAACCTTCGTGTCCAAAAATAATCATCAATGGCTTTTGCTGGATAACCGCTTCAGCCGTAGCTGCTTCAAACAAGCTTATTTGGTCCAGACAATCATGGTAGAATCTGTTGTTGGACTGCGCTTTGCTGCAGCCAAGGGACATGGTCTCTTCAAGCTCTTGCTTGCTTACAGCGTCATGGAAGCTGATGTTGGACGAACCACGCACTTCTGTCCAAGCCCAGAATGCAAAAGCAGGCAAGACAAGTGCGAGTAAAAACACATGTGGAATATAGTTTCTTTTTGGTTCTAAGCGCGTTTCCAAATACAAGAAAAAGCCCCCCTTCTTTTGGTGAGCCTAAGATGGAACGAATCGAGGGATAAATCGAGTTGTTTTTCGAGTCGAATAGCAATATTGCAAGAAAGACGCACAAAATTGAGTACAAATACAAGATATTGTGCCTATCTATAAGACCATTCACCATCTGTTGTGGGTTTATTAGAAATTTCTGTTCATTTTGACAGTCAAAGTGAAGGGATTATTGACACGAATCCATAGTGAAACCACGCTTTCAATTTGTCGGAAAACTTGCCAGTAATTTGCTTAAAAAGACCACCTAACACGCCGCCGAAAAATTAGAAGTTTGAAACAAGTCAGGACGCCAGATGAACAACACTAAAGCATATGCTGAACCTTTTGATCGCTTCTCTTCATGGCTTAAAGAGGCCGAGGAAAAAGAGCTTAACGACCACAACGCCATGGCGTTGGCAACGGTTAGTGCTGACGGTCAACCATCTGTCAGAATGGTGTTGCTGAAGGGTATGGATGAACGTGGTTTTGTGTTTTACACCAACCACACAAGCCGTAAAGCGCAAGAGATCTTGGCGACTGGCAAAGTCTCC
>JBMYWL010000298.1:0-1987 GCA_049607365.1 Alphaproteobacteria bacterium
TGTTGTTGGCCTTGTGTCTAAATTTGTTCTGTTGCGCTGCTCTGGCTGCGTTTCGCCCTTTTTTCGACCAAACAAATTATCCCAAAAACCGCCGCCGCTTGATTTATTTGAATTTACTCCGTTCATGATCTCTCCTAATCCCCAGCTTATCACTGGTGCCCAAGGGTTGCCGCTTTGCTGCGGCGGGTTCAAAAACTGCTGTTTTTTTTGCTGTTTGGCTTTTATTTGCGCTTCGTAAAGCGCGGCGTTTTGCTCAGCTGCAAACTCATTTGATAATTTTTCTTGACTTTGGAAAAGCTTATAAAGCAAAACCCCCGCCCCTAAAAATGCAACTGCTCCCAAAGCCTTTGACATAACTTAATTTCCGGTTAGAACGCGCTCGGCGCGCCAATCTGTATTCAACACATTGCCCGAACCATCCGTCAAGCGATGCCAACGAGACGTAAAATATTTGTTTGGTGATGCCCCAAGCTCTTGTGGGTTAGTATTCTCAACCACATCACCGATACGCCAATTTCCCGCGGTTGGCACTGGTGCGATACCCGTACCAAAAAAATGGTAGCCATTTCTATTTGGCCTAGCGATAGGAACCACTGTAGAATTACTTGACCTTTCTATCTTTTTCAATTTGAAGTGCTGAAAAGCTGACCCCGAAACAACGCCCGTACCGACTGTGTATCGAACAAACTTAACCCCATTGGCAAGGTCTGGATAAACAGAGATCACCGTACCATTACCCATCGTTGCCCCAAACTTAAAACGACTATTTGCAGCGTCCCAGGAAAGAGACGGTATAACACCTTTGACGTTCGTTTCAGTCGTTATCAAATTTCCGCTGATGTCGTAGGCATAAAGAAAGGGTTGCCAAAACGTTTGATCCGTTTCGATCATCAAGGCAAATGGGTTTTTGACCTCAATCAATCCACTATCGAAAAAGACATTGTAGTTGGCACGGCAAGTCAAAACTGACACACCGCGTTCGAAGGTCTTAACGTCATAGTTGGCGCTGTCGGGCGTGATGGCATAGATTGTTTCCATGCTATAATATTTATCGCCCTCGTCGACGATACCCTGATCACCGCCAAGATTATTAACCGTGGTCAGCGTGGCCCCAAGCTGCCTAAAATAGCTGTCCGCAAATTGGTTGTATGTGCGGAAAACCCAGTTATCAAACGTGCCAGACGAAGCGTTGTAAACACACGTTCCCTCAAGGCGGCAATCCTTCACATGGTTTGAATAGCCGACGCTGAAATTGAACGTCGAGTTTTCAAAGCAGAAGCCGTAAAACATATTATGGTTATGCGGATAATCGCCAATAATATTAATTTCAGATCCGCGTTGACCATAGAAGTTGTTACTGTTGATATAAGGTGAACCATTCTGCCCTGAAATTCCTATCAAAGTGATAATAGCCACAGAACCCATGTAATAACTTGAATATGCGCATGATTTACGGTCAATCGTTGTTGTGTCCGCTCTTAAAATTAGCTCCGGCGCGTTACCAATTACAACCTTTCCATTCATAATTCCTTGAGCAACGAACTTTCCATTTTGAAGATCAGCAAAATTATAAGAAGTTGGCTCTCCCAAAACGGAACCTATACCGAATACCACTTCTTGACCTGTATCTGTTAAGATTTCGCCTTTCACATCAATTTTACCGAGACCAAGCAAATCTATACCATTCGGTAAATAATGTTTATCTCCTACGTTTCCGCTTAAACAGCCCATATTTGACCATGTAGGATTTGAATTTAATGAAAGGATGCAATTATATGCTGCAACCCATGCATCTGTTTCATCCGTTACGCCGTCACAAGATGCACCAAACGCCCGAACGTCAAAATTGCCGTTCTTCGACTGAACGTATAATTTTAAACCTGCTGAAGTTCTCAGGTGGTAATTTGTTGAATTTGCATCTGCGACAACATATTGATACTGACCTTTCACAACGTACACAAAAGAACCAGCGACTAATTCTTTTGAA
>JBMYWL010000299.1:0-1984 GCA_049607365.1 Alphaproteobacteria bacterium
AGCACCCTGACATTTCACTGAACATTAACCCGGAACTTAAGAATGTGGATTTGGTTCGGGATAATTTCGATGTCGCAATTCGCTTTGGTAACGGTGAATGGCCAAACTTAAATGCTGAACCGCTGACAGACGGGAGTTTCATTGTTGTGTCTCACCCCGAGTTGGTTTCGGAAATAGACGTTTCGTGTCTGAAAGACCTTGAAAAATTGCCGTGGTTGATGGAACCCCACATGATGGAAAAACGGGCAATAATAGAAAACGAAGGGTTAAACCTAGACAAGGTGAAAGTGACCAGCTTCGATAACAATGGCCTTGTCTTGTCGGGCGTGCTCGCTGGTTTGGGCGTGTCAGTTCAGCCGAGTTCACTGGTCCAACGAGAAATTGAAGCTGGAAACCTCTGCCAACTATGCGTGTTGGATCAAGCAAAGCTGGGATATTATATCGTCACAGTTCCAAATCGCGAAACACCAGCGCTCAAAACTTTCAAACGCTGGCTACACTCGGTTAGTGACGTATAATTTAAGGTTTAAGTGTCAGCCAAAACCATATCCGCACCTTTTTCTGCCACCATAATTGTTGGTGCGTTCGTGTTTCCGGAGGTAAGGTTCGGAAATACAGAGGCATCAATGACGCGTAGGCCTTGAAGGCCATGAACTTTTAGGTCAGGTCCAACCACATTTTTTGCAGGGTCAGCGCCCATGCGGCACGTAGAAACTGGGTGGAAAACCGTGCTGGTGGATTTTTGTATAAAGTTCATGATATCTTCTTTTGATGTCACACTACGGCCCGGTAAAAGCTCGTCGGTGATGACATCTGCCAAAGCCGGTTGATCGGCCAATCTGCGAATGAACTCAACCGCTTCATAAAGCTCGTTAAGGTCTTCTTGTTCAGACAGATATTGAGGGTCGATCAGCGGTTTGTCATGCGGATCACTCGAGCGTATCTCCAAATATCCACGACTTTTCGGACGACTTGGTTGTACGCCAATTTCAAAAGCCGAAAACGGGTCCGGCGCCATCAATGGGCGCTCTAACCCCGTTGCCTTGGTGTAGGAAAATGGCCAAAAATACATTTGGATATTCGGCACAGCGCGCTGTGCACTCGTTTTGATAAACCCACCTGTTTGGTTGATGCTCATCGACAAGGTACCACGACGTGCAAACACAAACTTCATGCCTTGCCAAAGCTTACCATACCATGTGTTCAATTGGTCGTTTAAGGTTTTCACCTTGCAGGTGTAAACGTAGTCCAAGGCAATATGGTCCTGCATGTGTTGACCAACGTTTGGCTGATCCAGAACCACGTCAATACCCTTTTCTTTCAACAGCTTGGCGGGGCCAACACCGGACAATTGCAACAATTGTGGGGAATTAACTGCACCGCCGGAAAGAACGACTTCCCGGCTTGCGTAGGTAACATGTTTTTTGCCCTTCACCTCATATTCAACACCCACCGCTTTTGTGCCGTCAAAAACAATTTTTGTAGCCAAAGCATGAGTTTGAATTTTAAGGTTAGGTCGCTTTTTGGCAGGGTTCAAGTAAGCGCGCGCCGTCGACATACGCAGCCCGCTTTTGGTGGTCAAATGGTAAGGTCCAACGCCTTCAAACTGTTTGCCATTAAAGTCTTTTGTTTCTGGAAAACCGTATTGTTTTCCTGCTGCTAAAAACCGTTGGTTCAGTGGGTGCATGTCGGCAGAAACGTCTGACACGTGCAATGGACCATTTTCACCGCGGTAGTCTTCATCGCCAAACGTGCGAGTTTCCATTTTTTTGAAATAAGGTAGCACATCATCGTAACCCCAACCCGGGTTACCAGCGTCGCGCCAATCGTCAAAATCTTTCCTTTGACCACGAATATAGACCAACGCGTTAATTGACGATGATCCACCAAGAACCTTACCACGAGGCCAGAAAATCTGCCGATCGTTTAACTGTGGTTGCGGTTCGGTGTGATACATCCAGTTGATGGATTTATCGTACAGCAT
>JBMYWL010000300.1:0-1978 GCA_049607365.1 Alphaproteobacteria bacterium
GCGCCACGCGGGGTATAAGGTCGCCAAGATGGATAAGGAAATGGCAAGAACAAAGGTCAAGGTCACAACCCACACACTCAAAACAGGGGTCATCTGTGCCAACCAAGCAAGTTCTGCACTGGCAGCACCCGCAAAAACATAAGTCTGAAAGAATGCGACGATATTTTCAAAATAAACAGATGCGAGCAACCCAAGTACTGTACCCAGAATGGTACCAACAACGCCTATCATCGCCCCCGTAGTAATGAAAATACGCATAATCGCACGCCTATCCGCCCCCATGGTTCGAATTACGGCAATTCCCTTACCCTTTTCCTGCACCAACATGGTTTGTCCGGCGATAATGTTGAAGGCAGCGACCAAAATAACTAATGCGATTATGATCATCACCACGATACGTTCAACGTCCAAGGCAGATACATAAGCGCGGTTAAAATCTTTCCAAGTTTGAACTTTTAAGTCACCACCCAACTGCTTAGTAACGTTGCTTTTCGTGTCATCAAGCAGATCGGTGTTTTTAAGAGTTAGCTCAACACGGGAAATTTTGCCTTTCAGCTTGAAAAGCAACTGAGCCTGTTTCATTGGAAGAATGACAGAACCCTTATCGTCCCTACTGGTGAAAACACCAGCGACAGTTACTGTTTTCACGCGTGGGCTCCACCCAAAGACAGTTTCGTATCCTTTGGATGATACAATCTCGACTTTATCCCCTACAGATAAGCGTAAATTGCGTGCAACTTTCTCCGAAATGAAAGCATTCCATTCTTTAAAATTGGCGGTATCACCAACCGAGATTGATTCCACAAAACGCCATCTCTTGTCTTTTGCTTGCCCCGAAAAGGCATCAGCAGACAATCCGAATGTCAATCCACCCATGGAACCAGATCTTGCATTAAGCAAAACCTGCTCTTCGATTAAAGGGGTTACAGCCGCCACATTGTCAGTGGCTTGAAGTTTAGCGAAAAGCCCTTCATCCACATCAAGTGAAACATCGTTCCTTTGTTCAATGGTAATGTGACCGTTCAGGCTTAAAATTTGATCAACCAAATTTTGTCGAAAACCGCTCATAATGGACGATACAACGATCAGGGCAAACACACCCAAAACAATACCAACGAATGAAAATGCGGCGATTGTCGAAACAAAGCCCTCTTCCTTCTTAGCGTGCAGGTAACGCCATGCGATGAAACGTTCAACTGGTGTAATCATGTCGCTGACCCTTGCGAGTTTCCATCACAAGAAGAGCCTAACCCGAATTCAGGACGAGGTATTGGATGAAACTTAACCATTGCGTATGCCCTCAGTTGGTGACAAACGCGCCGCTTTCCACGCGGGATACAAGGAAGCACCCAAAGTCAGCGTCATGGACATAAGAACTACAAATGCCAGCGTTCCCCCTTCAACATTTGAAGGTAACTCCGTCAATATGCGGACTTCAGGGTCGAACAGAGAAACACCGAACACCTTTTCAATTTGAAGCCGGATGGTGTCAATGTTCACGGCGAACAACCACCCCAGCAGCACCCCAACACATGTTCCAACAACACCGATTAAGCCACCAACAAGGAAGAAGGTTTTGAGTATGTTTTTACGTGACGCGCCCATGGTGCGCAAAATTGCAATATCGCGTGTTTTGCCGTTAACCAGCATGATCTGACCTGAAATTATGTTTATTGCAGCAACCAAAATGATGAGTGACAAAACCAAAAACATGACGTTACGCTGTGTTTTCACCATGGCCAAAAAGCCAGAGCCCGCATTGCGCCAATCCGCAATAACAAAGGCCCGCTCCAATGCCACATATATGTCAGTGTAAATCAGGTCTACGTTTGCACTCTCTGCCGCTGCGACCTCTATGCCTGACACGGCATCTGGCTTTTTGAATAAGCTTTGGGCCTCGCCCAAATCCATGAAACCAGTGCCAGAATCAATGTAAAACAGGCCGACGTCAAAAGTTGCAGCTAGATGAAAGGCTTGC
>JBMYWL010000301.1:0-1976 GCA_049607365.1 Alphaproteobacteria bacterium
AAATCGTGGGCAAGAAATTCCCTGAGCTAGATGCGGAAGATCAAGAAGCCGTCCGGCAGCATGCCGTTGCCGCGCTTAACCTTACTCAACAGGCCAAACAAATGGCTCTTTCGACAACGGATGATGAACAGGTGCGGGGCAATACTGCGCTGATTGACGGCGTGCGGAAGTTTGCGATGGACGTGCGGGAATTAGACATTGATTTGATCGACCGTATTAACCCGTTTGGCGAAGCCTATTCGATCTTGGCAAAAACCATGAGTGAGGAAAGTCTCAAGCAAGTGGCTGCGGTGATTTCTGCTAAAAAGGTTCAGCTATCACCAGATGATGCGCGTGATTTGGCGCGGCGTGCTGTTAAATTTAAGCAGGAGCGGGGTCGTCTACCGTCGATTACATCAAGTGACGCATGGGAGAAGAAAATGGCAGAAGGTGTAGCGTATCTTGCTCGTATGAAGCAGGAGGCTGCCAATGGCTAAGGAATTTACTCCAAGCGATGATGCCTTATTGGCCGAATTGGGTGTTGAGGTTGAAGTTAAAAAGGTCGCCAATCGCACGGCTCGTGAAGAACGCATTATTGCGGGATTTGAAGAGGTTCAACGGTTCGTATCAGAACAGGGGCGCAACCCTCAGCATGGTGAAGAGCGCGACATTTTTGAACGGATTTATGCAGTACGATTAGACCGCTTGCGTGAACTGCCTGAATGCTGTGATCTAATCGAGGCAATAGATACTCAAGGGCTTTTGTCGAACACAGGCCAGACAGACCAAAATGATCCGGACGAACTGGATGATGACGCTCTTCTTGCAGAGCTGGGTATAGAAAGTGCGGCCTCGCCGCTTACGGACTTGAAACACGTTCGATCTACGGCTGAAAAGAAGTCTGCTGATGAAATCGCACAACGTGAAAAATGTAATGATTTTGATGTTTTCAAGCCACTTTTTGACAGTGTGGAAAAAGAACTAAAACAAGGACTGAGAACCTCACGCGTAATTCGGAAGGATGCGGGTTTCCTAAAGTCAGATATTCAAGTTGGTGACTTTTATATACTTGGTGGGCAGACGCTTTTCATTGCAGAAGTTGGGGAGCCTATAAAAGCCCCTAATGGTGCTTCCGACGCTCGGATGCGCGTGATTTATTCAAACGGAACAGAAAGCAATATTTTGCTGCGTTCTTTACAAAGAGCTATCTACAAAGATGAAGCCAGCCGTATGATTTCAGAACCGACGGCTGGGCCGCTTTTCTCTGATCAAACTATCAATGGGGATGAAGAGAGTGGAACCATTTATGTACTGCGTAGCAAGTCTGACCATCCGATTGTCGCAGAAAACCGTGAATTGGTTCACAAAATTGGCGTTACCAATATGAGCGTTGAAAAACGCATTGCTGGTGCTGAAACTCATCCTACATTTTTAATGGCGGATGTTGAAATTGTTGCCACTTATACGCTCTACAATATCAATCGATCCAAGTTGGAAAATCTGATCCACCGTATCTTTGAAACGGCGCGACTGGATATTGAGATCATGGATCGCTTTGGGAAGCCCGTAACCCCAAGGGAATGGTTTTTAGTACCACTTTTCATAATTGAGGAAGCGATTGAAAAGATCAAAGACGGGACGATATCAGAAGTTCATTATGATGCGAACCAAGCGGCATTGTTGCCGTATTAATAAAAATGCATAGGCAGCAATAATGCCGCCGCTGTTTAATTAAAGTGCCCAAAACTGTAACTGCGATGGGTGAATAAACGATTTCAAAATTGGAAGGCAAGATCATAATGGCCGAACAAAAAATTACGATTGAACATTGTAACGCTGTTGACAGAGCAGAGATATCAATCACAACAAATTGCCTAAATATAAAATACGGCCCAAATGGAATTGGAAAAAGCACAATAGCAAAGGCGATTGTCTTTGCGTCAAAAGGGAGTGATGATTTAGCCAAACTACTACCATTTAAACACAGGGGTAACGTT
>JBMYWL010000302.1:0-1967 GCA_049607365.1 Alphaproteobacteria bacterium
TTAAAACACCGTGCGTCACATAAGCAGCAACAGAAGTTGCACCAGCGTTCATTAAAGCAGCTGCTGCGTTGCACAAAGTGCCCGCAGAGTCGGCGATGTCATCAACCATGATGCAGGCCTTACCGCGAACGTCACCGATGATGTTCATAACTTCAGAAACACCCGCTTGCTCACGACGCTTGTCGATAATTGCCAAATCGGAATTGATGCGCTTAGCAACCGCACGTGCGCGAACAACACCACCAACGTCTGGTGAAACCACCAAGGCTTGGCCTTGATCGCCGTAAACTTTGGAAATGTCAGATGCGAATGCAGGTGCCGCAAACATGTTGTCGGTCGGCTTGTCAAAGAAACCCTGAATTTGTGCAGCGTGCAGATCAAGCGTTAGAACGCGGTCGATGCCCGCAGCAACCAAAAGGTTTGCAACAAGTTTTGCCGAAATTGGCGAGCGCGGTGATGTCTTGCGGTCTTGACGCGCATAACCGTAGTAAGGGATTACTGCTGTAATGCGTTGTGCTGATCCACGACGAGCCGCGTCGATCAAAACAAGTAATTCCATCAAGTTATCGTTTGTGGGGTACGAAGTTGACTGAATAATGTAAACATCTTCACCACGAATGTTTTCCAAGATTTCTGCGAAAACTTCCATGTCCGCAAAGCGGCGACAAGAACATTCAGTTAGGGTTGTACCCAAATAAGTGGCGATTGATTCAGCCAGCGGGCGATTGGAATTACCGGAAAGCAACTTCATTGTGCTTAATTCCTATGTCTTAGATAAGGTCGACAAGTCGACAAGTTCATCCGGCCTATAGCCACTCAACTGTGCTGAACACTGCTCAACACTTGTTGAAAAACTTTTAAGTACATTTGGCCGCTCGATGGGCGTCATGTAGTCAGACAGGCCTTAGCTGTAAAGCGCACTAAATAGATGGCAGCCTTCAAGAAGCTATCGGGAAGTCTTTAGTCCACCACACACAGCTGATTGCTGTATTTTGAGACCGATTCGGGGCCGTTTGGCGTTACAACAACCGTATGACCCAAGCACATGGACAAGTTTTGTTGCGAGTTCATCAGCACCATATGTGTAAAGATAACCATACCGGGCTTAATTTCGGTCGGATTCTTTTCATATTGCATGGGCCAGTCCATCCAGTTCGGTGCAAATGTTGCCCCCAATGAATAGCCGCATGCGTTCAATCGATGCTCCGACAGTCCCAACTCATCAAACACCCGTGCATGAGCTGCAAAGCTATCCCCAAAAGTATTTCCTGGTTTTAGTTCTGCAAGGGTTTCCGTCAAAGCCTGGTCAGCGGCTTCGAACATTTCAAGCTGTTCTTTGGGCGGTTCCCCAAACAACATGGTACGCATCATGGCCGCGTGGTAATGCCGATAAACCCCTGCCCATTCCAGCATCAATTGGTCGTTTGGCTGAATAAGCTTACGCTCGGACTGGTACCGACACAGCAAGGCATTTGCGCCAGCACCAATAACAAACTCGTTCGCGGGGTAGTCTCCACCGCCTTCAAGCACGGCTGATTGCATGCGCGCCAACACCAGACTTTCGTCAACACCGGGCTTTGCGACCGCTTGAGCTGCGGTCCAAGCATCGTCCGCCAATTCACCCGCTCGCCGCACATAAGCAAGTTCTTCGTTGGATTTTACAGCACGAACTCGCGTCACGAGCATCGATGCATCTTCCAGATGAACCAGTCCAGAAACAGCTGTTTCCAACCTTTTGCCGTTGGCGGCGGTCAAGCCATAAGCATCATATTCAACGCCAACGCGTTTGTTGTCCAAATGCTTGTCGCGCAGTATGGACTTTAGGTCCAAGGCGGGGTTCGCGTGTGGCCCGTCTTTCCAAACGCGGATGTCTTTGATTGTCGAGGTCAATTGGGCCTGTCGCAAATCCGCCGAACGGGTCAACAGTGTCACCTCTCCATCTGGTGTTAGAACCAAACACTGGAAAA
>JBMYWL010000303.1:0-1955 GCA_049607365.1 Alphaproteobacteria bacterium
GGGTATTGTTGAGGATGACAAGGTCAAAGGCATTGTGAAATACGCGAAACCTGCAGGTGTTGTCGCATCTCTTATCCCGATGACAAACCCAGCCCTTACACCGCCTGTGACAGGCGTGTACGCAGCTAAGGCGCGTGATGCCGTGATTTTTTCACCGCACCCAAGAACTAAAAACACAACTGCTGAGATGGTTGACGTTATGCGGGCTGCATGTAAAGCAGTGGGCGCACCAGAAGATTTGTTCCAATGTATCAAAACGCCGTCAGTTCCCTTAACGCAGTACCTTATGGAATCTTGCGATTTGACATTGGCAACTGGTGGTCAACCAATGGTCAAGGCTGCTTATTCATCTGGCCGTCCAGCTTACGGCGTAGGCGCGGGTAACTCTTCTATCGTAATCGATGAAACTGCCGACATTGAAATTGCAGCTAACAATACACGCTTGTCGAAGACATCTGACTTCGGTTCAGGGTGTTCTGCAGATGGTAACATTATCATCCAAAAATCAATTTACGATAAAATGGTTAAGGCTTTGGAAGCTGAAGGTGGCTACTTGTGTAGCGCTACCGAGGCGGATCTTTTGCAACAAGCAATGTGGGACGAGAAAGGCAATCGTACTTTCCCAACCATTGCCTGCCGACCACAGCAAACAGCGGAAGTTGCTGGCTTTAGTCTTCCTGAAGATAGAAAATTCTTGATGGTTGAAAACCAAGGGAAGATTGGCAAGGAGCACAAGTTCTCTGGTGAGAAGCTAACAACCCTAATGGCCTTGTATTCTTTTGAAAATTTTGACCAAGCTTTGGATATGGTTCGCGGTATTTACGCTGTTGCGGGCACAGGCCATTCTTGTGGAATTTACTCTCACGATGATAACAATATCGACGCTTTGGCACGTGTAGCGCCCGTAAGCCGCATGATGGTACGTCAAGCTCAATCAAAAGCTAATGCTGGTGCCTTTAACAATGGAATGCCTATGACGTCTAGCCTTGGCTGCGGCATTTGGGGCGGTAACATTACGAACGAAAACGTCAGCCTCAAACACTTTATGAACTATACGTGGGTTTCTCGTCCAATCGCCGAGGATCGTCCTAGCGAACAAGAATTGTTTGGCGAATTTTTCGAAAAGAAGGCGGCTTAAGATGACATTAGACACCAATTCAAGAACGGTTGCTGAACACATTGTTTCGTTTTTAGAACGCAGAGATACAAAGCATATTTTTGGTCTTTGCGGACATACAAACATTGCCGTACTTGCAGCTTTGGCTGAAAGCCCAATTGACTTCGTGACCGTGCGACACGAGCAGATTGGTGCTCATGCTGCCGATGCTTACGCGCGCGTTACAGGCAAGGCTTCGGTTGTTTTGTCTCACCTTAGCCCAGGCTTAACGAACTGTGCGACTGGTGTTGCCAACGCTGCACTTGATTGCATTCCAATGGTCGTGATTGCGGGCGACATTCCAACACACTATTACGGTAAGCATCCACATCAAGAAGTTAATCTTCATGCCGATGCGTCGCAGTATGAAATCTATAGACCTTTCGTAAAGCGTGCTTGGCGTGTTGATCGTGCTGAGCTTATGGCTGAGATTCTGGAAAAAGCATTCCACCTTGCAGAGAGTGGTCAACCAGGCCCTGTGTTGGTCAACGTGCCAATGGATATTTTTTCTGAAGTGATTCCAAGTGATAGCTTTGATCGCATAGCCAACAATACTCGCTCGCTGGTCAAGCCAAGTCTCGATGAGGAAACTGCTGAAGCAATAATTAACGCTTTGGCACAAGCTGAAAATCCTGTGATTTATGCAGGTGGCGGCATTCTGCTGGCTCAAGCATCTGGTGAGCTAGAAAGCTTCATCGACCATATGCAAATCCCAATGGCTCACTCGTTGATGGGTAAGGGCGCAATTCCAGACACCAATCCAATGGTGCTCGGTATGACGGGATTTTGGGGAACTGAA
>JBMYWL010000304.1:0-1948 GCA_049607365.1 Alphaproteobacteria bacterium
CTTCTGTTGCACACGTCGCCATTTTCAGGATTAGTTTTGCAGCGCTTTGCCCAGCTTCATCTGGAACCGGGTGAGAAGCTTCGACCACTTTTATGTGCGTTGTTGGTGTTGCGTGATCGTAGCGGGTTACCACAAGACCTGTTAGGGCGGAGGACGGATGATGGGCGAACCATGCCCGCTCAAATGCGGCAGCCATGCTCGCAGCTGCTTTACCCGCGCCTAATACAATTACTTTGCCCTTTGGGGCAGCGGGCAATTTGTTGAAGAGACCTTCTGGTTTTGCCGCCGTGATTGCAGCAGCAAAACCATTGATAAGAAGGTCGCGATTGTTACTCACAAGAGATGATCAGCGATTAAGAGCGTAGCAACTCGTTGATAGAAGTTTTAGAGCGTGTACGCTCGTCAACACGCTTGATGATAACCGCTGCTGATAGGCTTGGTCCTGGCTCACCATTTGGCAAGTTTTTACCAGGGATAGCACCCGGTACAACAACAGAATAAGCTGGAACACGGCCCATGAAAATCTCACCCGTTGCACGGTCGATGATTTTTGTTGAAGCGCCGATGAATACACCCATGGAAAGTACAGCACCTTCCTCGACAATAACACCTTCAACAACTTCCGAGCGTGCGCCAATGAAGCAATTGTCTTCGATGATAACCGGACCTGCCTGCAACGGCTCTAAAACACCACCGATGCCCGCACCACCAGAAAGGTGAACGTTTTTGCCAATTTGTGCACACGAACCAACAGTTGCCCAAGTATCAACCATTGTGCCACTGTCAACATAAGCGCCCAAGTTTACGAACGAAGGCATCAATACCACGCCTGGCGCAATATAGGCTGAGCGGCGAACCGTACAGTTTGGCACAGCGCGGAAACCGGCAGCGGTGAACTCTTCAGCTCCCCAGCCATCAAATTTGCTTGGAACTTTGTCCCACCAGCTTGCATTTCCAGGGCCATTACCGATAACCGTCATTTCATTTAGTGAAAATGAAAGCAGTACCGCTTTTTTTGCCCACTGGTTAACTTTCCAGCCATCATCCAACTTTTCAGCAACACGAAGCTTGCCTTGATCCATCAGGTTCAAAGTTTCTTCGACTGCTTCACGAACTTCACCAGTTGTGCTGCTGTTAATCTGGTCGCGTCCGTCAAATGCGGTGTTTATCAGGTTTTCTAAGTCTTGATACGCCATGGGCTAATTTCTCTTTGTCGAAAGGTTTTTGCTTTGGCTGATTAGGACCACGGCTAATGACTAATGTCTAGCTTGATTCCGAACTGCTTATCTGATCTTCCGTCCGGTAGTTCGGAATATTCCCCAGTAAGCGCAATATCGAAGGTTTGTATGCTACGGTCCAAATTGGAGTTGATTGATTTATAAAAAGTCAACTCACCCCCAATGGTTTGGTCGGGGTCCATTACGCTCGACATATAAGTGTCTTCTTGTTTGTTGGATATGTTCAGTTTTTTACGCAAGAATGCACCAATTGACCAATCAGAACTTTCATATTTAACTTGCGGTTCCAAGCACAGATGGACAGGTTGGTTGCCAAAATACCTTAGTCCAAACCGGTTTGTTAAGGTCCACTTTGGTGCGGGTCGCCATTCATGTGCAAAAAATAACTGGCTTTGGGATCTTCCGGTGGTTTCAGCTTTGTTGAAATTCCAGCGAACCAAAGGCTCCAGAAACAAAGAATGTTGGTTGTTGTAAAAATAACTTAGGTTGGCGCTTCCTTGGACCCAGCTGACTTCGGTGTTTGGCAACTGAGTACCTAAATTTGAGCTTGTCTTATCATAGTGGCCAATCAATTGCCCTCTGATTCCGAAAGCTCGGTTATCTAGCTCTGTTTCCTCATCGCCCCACGCCTTAATTATATCCCAATCAAACCGTGAATTCAGGTCAATACGCCCTTCGGTATTAAGGAATGCTGACAACCACAGGTAAGA
>JBMYWL010000305.1:0-1937 GCA_049607365.1 Alphaproteobacteria bacterium
GGCGTTGTTTCATAATGACATTTTTTGCCCGTATCTTTTCCGCCGCCACAGCAAGCTTAGCCATCCTTGGTGCAGGTCTTTTTGCTGGCCAAGTATCCGCTCAAGAAAAAATCGGCGATTTCACTTCTTGGTCTGTGTATCAATACGCGGACGAAAAAGGTGCCAAGGTATGTTTCATGGCCTCACAGCCGAGCAAGTCTGCTGGTAAATACACACGTCGCGATGAGGTGTTTTTCCTTATCACGCACCGTCCGTCTCAAAATTCAAAAGACGTAAGCAGTTTCGTTGCTGGTTATCAGTTCAAAGACAGCTCAAAAGTTAGCCTGTCAATTGATAAGAAACGCAGCTTCTCTATGTTTACAGCTGGTGACACAGCTTGGGCGCTTGACGAAGATGACAAGGTTCTGTTGACCTCCATGATCCGTGGAAATTCAATGGTCGTCAAAGGCACTTCAAGTCGCGGTACACTAACCACCGACACCTTCTCGCTTTCAGGCTTCACAAAAGCTTACCGCGCCATGTCAAACACATGTGGTGTTAAGCCAAGCGCTTAAAACATGCAGTTCAACTAAGGCCTTGCGGTAGCAAACCGACCTTAAGTTTCAACTCACAAAGACTTCAGATCAGGGCTTCCATGCAGGAGGCCCTTTTCTTTTGGCGATTCATATCTTGTCACGTCACACGGCTGCGTTGTACCTTGGGCTCGAAATTATAGAGCGGTAAGAGCATGGTCGACGTGGCAGAAAATCAATCAACAGATCAGGACCTGTCCAAAGATCTGGATACAGACAGCGGCCGTGTGTCCGCAGTTGTCGCACAATTGGCGTCAAGCAACATTGGACAAGAAGCCCCTGCTCCAGCCACACCTACAAAATCCGGCCACTCCAGCGCTTTCGCTCCTCCAGCGCAAAAAGACGGGGCCAAGACAAACCTAATCGGTCTTTCACGAGAGCAACTTGCCGCTGAATTTAAGTCCTTAGGGCTGCCAAAATTTCGCGTCGATCAAGTCTGGCAATGGATGTACGCCAAAGGTGCGACATCCTTCGATGAGATGACAAACCTTGCAAAGCCATTGCGCGAAAAGATGTCTGAGACGCATTCAGTATCTCGCCCAACTGTTAACACCGCCCTGAATTCAACAGATGGTACAGCCAAATGGTTGCTGGACTTTGAAGACGGAAACCAGGTTGAAACTGTTCACATTCCAGAGGCTGACCGTGGCACGCTGTGCTTGTCATCTCAGGTTGGTTGTACGTTGACCTGTAAGTTCTGCCACACAGGCACACAAAGGTTGGTTCGCAACCTGTCACCAAATGAAATCATTGGTCAGGTCATGTTGGCCAAAGACGCTTACGGGGAATGGCCAATTGCTTTGGACGGTAGTCGTTTGATCACCAACATTGTTATGATGGGCATGGGTGAGCCTTTGTACAACTACGACAATGTGGCAACCGCACTAAAAATAATGATGGACCCCGCCGGCTTGGCTTTCTCCAAGCGACGCATCACTCTTTCCACTTCAGGTGTTGTACCAGCGCTTAGAAAATGTGGTGAAGAGCTTAACGTGAACCTAGCCGTCAGCTTGCACGCTGTCACGAATGATGTGCGTGACGAGATTATGCCGATCAACAAGAAATACCCGTTGGAAGAGCTTATCAACGCGTGTGAAACCTACCCCGGAACTTCGAACTCAAGACGCATTACATTTGAATATGTTATGCTTAAAGGCATTAACGACAGCCCAACCGATGCACGCGGCCTGATCAAACTGTTGAAAAACGTTCCAGCTAAAGTCAACCTGATACCTTTCAACCCATGGCCGGGGTCAGGTTATGAATGTAGTGACCCGCTGACCATTACTGCGTTTCAAGACATCATTTCCCGTGCAGGCATTTCTGCACCTGTACGACAAACACGTGGCGAAGACATTTTGGCGG
>JBMYWL010000306.1:0-1933 GCA_049607365.1 Alphaproteobacteria bacterium
AAGCTGTAATGCGTGAAGGTTTTGCAGCCAGTATGAACATGTTGATGATCGCAGTGGGCGCTCTCATTGCACAATATTTCATCATTCCTTTTGGAGATGCAGCGGTTGCTGGGCAGGGCGTTGGCCTTCGAATAAATCAATTATTCTTACTACCGCTAATTGGGTTAAGTTCAGCAATCATGGCTATCGCAGGCCAAGCAAATGGTGCCAAGCTTGGGGAGCGTGTGCTCGCAACCTATGCCCAGCTAATATTCTGGGGTGTAAGCGGCATGATTGTGGTCGCGATTTATATCGGTTTTTCAGCTGAGTTTTGGTCACAGCAGTTTAGCGATGACGTGGAAGTTCAGCGTCTAACAGTGCTTTATTTATATGTGTCTGTTCCTATGATGCCAGTTTGGGCTTTTGTGTTTTTGTCCCAATCCTTTTGTCAAAGTCTTAAGAAGCCTTTTGTTGCTACGTGGGTGAACATAACACGACAAATCCCATTCCCGTTTATTTTTGTGCCGCTCGCTTTTTTTGCACTTGGAGCAAGTCCGTTTTCGGTTTGGATTGGGGTCGCGGTTGGTAACGTATTCGGCGCAATCTTCATTGTTAGCTACTGCGTCTGGATTGCGCCAAAAGTGACTGGTAAAAGTTGGCTCTCGACAAAATTATGGAACTCAAACTCAGCGGATTAATTTCCAGAACTGTTTTATAGTCCTGCTTTCATTAAAGCAGAGATTTGTTGAGAACCTTGTTCGTTTACCTCGGCCAAGCCATTGGCGGCACCTTTACGTGCTTCGGCGGGCTTGTTCTGGTTTAACTTCCAAGTTCCATCCAGCTTTTCAATTTCAAGTTTCACACCAAAAATACCGTTGCGCATTGCCTTGAACTTTTTGGCGTCCATCTTTCTGGTTGTCCACGGCTTTTTTGGCAGCAACCTGTTTTCCATTTCTGTGCTTAATCGATCAAGGTGATCAATCAACCAGTCTTTCGGCATTTCGACAGCATGGCCACAGATTTGCGTTGCGACATAATTCCAAGTTGGGACTTGATCTTCAAGGCCATACCAATCCGGTGAAATATATGCGTGTGGGCCCATTACACTTAAGCTTACCGGAGCTGGTTCGGCGAGTAACGCCCTCATTGGATTGTTGCTCGCCAAATGAAATTCAACAGATTTCTTATCTTCAGTAATTATGAAAGGAACATGAGACGTTAAAGGGAAGGGCGTTGCTGCCATGGACAAAACACCAAATGCTTGTTCAGAAGAAAACTCTAGAATTTCTGTTTCAGCCTGACCACGGAATATACGATTTGGGTGCATTGTTTGTTCCTAACTGATTAAGATTTTCGAAGGCTGAATGTCTGTCGTCTTTATTTTAGGTTGGCCCTTTACTGTGACTCATTCTAGGTTTCGCGGCAAATGCTTTTATTACAAGATTTGTCATGACCAAGTCCAAAACTGATCCTTCTTCACAACAGAACCAGTCCTTACCTTTAACCTCTAATGGTTTATTGATGGTTGGGCCAACACCCGATGGTTTTGAGGCCCAACTCGCCGCAGATGTAATGGCGGATGTTTGCCAAGACAAACAACGTACACCGGCGATGATTTTTGTTGCACGTGATGACAAGCACATGAATTCAATTCAACAATCCTTGCGTTTCTTCATGGGTGAAACACCCGTTTTGACGTTCCCGGCATGGGATTGCTTGCCATATGACCGTGTTAGCCCTCAAAAAGAATTGGTTGGTCAACGTTTGACGACACTGGCACAGCTTGCCCGTGTTGATTTCTCAGCGCTTAAGAACCCAGGTCTAATCGTTTTAACCAGCATTAACGCATTGCTACAAAGGACCGTTCCCAAAAGCGCAATTGCGGACGCAAGCTTTGAAGCCTCAATCGGGGATGACTTGGACCAAGACAAGTTTTCACGATTTTTGACCTCAA
>JBMYWL010000307.1:0-1923 GCA_049607365.1 Alphaproteobacteria bacterium
TGCAAATGCCAACGAAAATTTTTGTGTCATGGTTGCTCGTGTGCAAAGCAATCAGATCAGTCAAAGCTGGATTTATATGCCGCTTACTGGCGAATGTTTGATCGCCGAAGCTGGTCAAGGTGCTTTCTTGTTTGACGCAAACGGAAACGAAATCAAACGGTTAAAAACCCGCGATTGGATGGGTTTTGACAAAACTTTTGGCCGCATATCGTTTGCTTATTTCAGCGATAAAGAACGTCGATTGATACGTGAACGGGCAGAGCGTACGCTTGCCCACCGCAAATCAATTGGCAGTGCGGGCTGTGAGTATGCATTCGTGGCTAAGGGTGAACTGGACTATGCCATATTCAATCGATTGAAGGTTTGGGACCATGTGCCGGGAACTTTGATTGTACGGGAAGCTGGCGGGGATTGCCGCATGCTAACGGGTGAAGCGTACAGCCCAACGGATACGAAAAATGGAAACATGGTGGGTGCAAGCGCAGAATTGAACGATGCCGTACTTCGTTTGCTGTTCGACCCCTTGCTCGCCAAGAAACCAGAGGACGAACGAACGTCCATTTAGTGGGCACAGGTTTTCTGTTTTAGTCTTTTTTGGAGAACAAGTTCCTAATTAATGACAGCAAGCCCGGTTTATTCTCGGCAAGTGTAGCTTCGGCTTCGACGTCACAAGTAAGATCGTTCGAGCCTGGTTCAATATAACAACCGTCGCCAAAATTGATGAAACCTGAGTTTGCACTTACATCAAAAAAGCCAATGTTGTGATCTTCTGAAAGATCATACATCATGTTATGAGCTTCCTCGGCCTGTGACCAACTAAAGCTTACGTAGATCCCTTCGGTTGTAATGCAATAATCAGAAACTTTGGGATTATCAATTTCATCATCTGAAATACCAAACGGCCCATTCATCGCTGGAAAATGGGTACGCATTTCGTGAAACCAATTTTGTATATTTATGGGTGTAATTTCGGGATTGTCATGGTCATGATCCTCTGACCATTTCACAAATTCGTTGTACCAAGCCATAAACGCTTCTCTGTTTCTTGGCGGGACTTTGGGGTCAAAAACCATTAGATCGTATGACATAAGCTACTCAGTGTGGTGAATTTCAGAAAAAGGCACAAAAAAAGGGGCAACAAGTGTCGCCCCTAATTTCGTTTAGCAAAGCATCAAGCTTTACTGGTCGGCTTGAACGCGCATCGTAACGATGTTGTCACGCTCACCAGAAACAGTGCCGGAACCTTGTGCACCCATTTTCAGGCTGTCGATTTTGTCCATGCCTTCGATAACACGACCCCAAACAGTGTAGTTGTTGTTTAGGAAGTGGCCATCTTCAAACATGATGAAAAACTGGCTGTCAGCTGAATCAGGGTGGTTCGCACGTGCCATTCCAACTACGCCACGGTCAAAAGGAACCGCGTTGAATTCTGCCTTGATATTCTTACCAGAACCGCCAGTACCTTTTCCTAATGGATCGCCAGTTTGAGCCATGAAACCTTCGATTACACGGTGGAACACGATACCATCGTAAAATTGCTGACGAACAAGCTCTTTAATGCGTGAAACATGGTTTGGTGCCACGTCAGGCAACATTTCAATAACCACACGACCTTTGTTGGTCTCCATGATCAAGGTGTTTTCAGGGGATGCCGCTTCAACAGCACCAGCTGCCAAGCTACTTGCAAATACAATCGCAGGGATGAAATTCAAAAAACGACGCATGAGAAACCTATTCTGTGTAAGTGAAATTTTAGTGTAATAAATTTGTGATCATCTTCTGAACTAGAAAAAGGGCCAGAATTTGGTTCAATCTCTTCAATACAGCTTAGTCTGGTTTGTCAGCTGGTGACAAAACCTCTAACTGCTCGGCCTCTTTGTTTTCCAAATGCCACATAAGTGCAACCATAGCCCCCTTCACACA
>JBMYWL010000308.1:0-1903 GCA_049607365.1 Alphaproteobacteria bacterium
ATGAAACCTTTTGCGCGGTCTGAGAAATTCTCAAAATTCATATGTATAACCCCCTATTTGTCGTGGTGACCTCTATTGAGCACCACCACTACATTGATAAGAAAGGCACCCAAATTGGCATGCCCTTTACTTAGTCTTATGTGGGGATTTTAGGCGGAAATTCAAGGTTTCATGAGCAAAAAAACATACTATTTTTGGTGTTTTTTCGCCCCTTGAAAACACAGCTTACCAAGCAGGAATGGTCTCGCGTTCAATCATGTTTTCGATTGTATCGCGCTCGGTCAAAACCACAGCCTCATCGCCCTTCACCAATACCTGAGTTGGTGTTGGCCGAGCGTTATATGTTGAGGCCATCACCGCTGAATAAGCACCAGCGCTTTCAAACGCAACCAAGTCACCAGCTTGCATGCTTGGCAACATACGCCCTTTGCCAAAGGTGTCACCAGACTCACAAATGGGACCCACAACGTCATATGGCTCCAGCTCATCCGAGACAGGCGCGTTTAGGGGCAGAATATTGTGATACGCGTCATACATGCTCGGGCGCATAAGGTCGTTCATGCCAGCATCAAGAATCAAGAACTTACGTGTTGACCCTTCTTTCACATAAACAGTTTTCGACAACAGCACCCCGCAGTTACCAATCAATGAACGACCAGGCTCCAGCAAAATAGGCAAGCCAAGCGGTTTGATCTCGTCTTTCAGAACAGCTGCGTAGTCTTGCGGGTCAATGACCACCTCGTCTTTGTATTTAATGCCAAGTCCGCCACCCAGATCCAAACGCTTCAGACCACCGATCTGTTGCGAAAGACTTGCCAACTTTTGGTACGCTTCACGAAACGGCGAAAGGTCCATTAACTGGGAGCCAATGTGCATGGCTAGCGCGTCCAAGCTCAGGCTATTTGAGTTGCGGCAATAAGCAGCCATTTCTATGGCTTGCGGGAATTCCACACCAAATTTGTTTTCAGCTTTTCCGGTCGTAATCTTCGCGTGGGTTTTGGCGTCAACGTTTGGGTTAACACGTAAGGCAACAGGTGCCACAACGCCCATCTCTGATGCAACCTGCTCAAGCATCAACAGCTCGGGGTAGCTTTCAACATTAATTTGAAGAATGTTGTTTTGAAGCGCAAAAACCAGCTCATGCCTTTGCTTGGCAACCCCTGCGAACACGATTTTTTTAGGGTCAACACCAACTGCCAGCGCAATTTTCATTTCGCCGATTGAAACCACGTCAGCACCAGCACCAAGTTGGCGGAAACTGTCAACCACACCCAAAGCAGAGTTCGCTTTGATAGCGTAAACGATTGTCGCGTCAAAGTCGGAAACCGCATTGGCAAGTGCGTTGTAGGTGTCGGCCATGGCTTGCCATGAATAAACGTAAAGCGGAGTGCCATGTTTGGCAGCTAAACTTTCCAAACTAAGGTTTTCAACATGAAGTTTAGCGTTTTTATAGGCAAAAGCTGACATAAGACTGACTTTAAAACTAGAGGAATTAGGGTTAGGTTATTCTGATATTTGCTCACGATAGGGCGGCGGAAAACTGTTCCCTTGTATCACCTTACCATCGGAATCGCGTAAAACAGGATCAGACTTTTTTCCACATGCTGACAGCCCCAAACAAAGGCTTAAAAAAACAACCACAAAGGTAAGAGGTAGGATTTTCATGTGTCTATCTGCCCGATCTATTTTAACTTCGTAATTCTGTTAGCAAGGCACTAACTTCGTCAATCGCCAATGTCACTTGGGTTGGTGACGTACCGCCGTAAGATGTCCTGCTTGCTACAGATTTCTGAACGCTGAGCACTTCAAATACAGCCTTGGTAATTCTTGGCTCTACTTGTTGCATTTCTTCAAGGCTCAATTCAGGCAATTGAACGCTCTTTTGATCCGCCATTTTCACCAA
>JBMYWL010000309.1:0-1900 GCA_049607365.1 Alphaproteobacteria bacterium
ATTGCGCTTTTATCCGCATTAAGAACGCTACTTTTCTTCATAACAATGATGATAGGTAGCGTTCTTGCACAACAAACTTTATACGGTGATGATTTGGAAAGCACCAAACAGCTTTCCCAACTGCTTGCCGGTGGAATTTTCTTTGGTGTACCTATTTACGCAATCTTTGATGGGTTTGCCGCTTATATAAGAAAAACAAAAGTCGCTTGGAGCCTGTGCATCCCAATTGTCGTTGGTCTGATTGTGGCTCTTTTCTTCGCCTATTCAGCATCAAGGCTAGCGAGCGCAATTACAGGTTAACTTGACGAAACCGTCTTGTTCATTAATTTGATCTGTATGAACAAACTTTTGCTGGCTTTGACTATTTCCCTATTTGCGTCTCCCCTTCTTGCATCCGACGAGCCGAAGTCGGTTTTGCTGAAGGACGGTTGTTACGACATTTTACATTTGGCGTTTAATGACGTGGCAAAGAAAAACGAAAAGATAATTAAGTTCAAAGGAAATTGTTATCACAACGTTCAATGCTATTTCCCAAGAGCTGGTCGTTTGATAAAATCTGAGTTTGAATACACTTGTGTCTTCGACCCTATCGTAAATGAAGAAATGCGTTAATCATGATAAGCCAATTTCCTCCGTATGGCGTATTCGCTGACCATTATGCTGAAACAGTTGAGCCAAACAACTTAGCACCATTTCGATGGCTCGGCTCGCCTCTAGATCGCGAAGAAACTTATTCGGTCTGGAAGGCAAAAGTACTGGGTGATATTTCCCATACGCTTTGGCCACTTTGGTTTCGAGAAAAATCTGCTTGGATTGATCCGAACCATGACCATATGCTCGCGTTGACTCACGCCGATTTCGACCTAATGAGTAAGTTAACCGAGCAAGACCAACTTGAACAAAAGCCCGCGGTATCCAGCCCAAGCGAAAAACTGAAAACACACCTGGATTATTTTCAAGACGAAGACGAAAACGACTTTGGTGGAGATTTTTTAGCCTATTGTAGTGAGTTTGACGAAACTGACGAACGGCACATTAGAAAAACCAATCAATTCATCCGCTCATATTACGGCAGTATCAGCATTCAGTTTAAAAACGAGATACAAAGGCCGCGCGCTTATCAAACAAGCTTAATGCTGGGCAAGAGTTTCAATATGAAGCTGGCCAAATCAGCCGTGACATCGTCCATGTCGAGCGGTCACTGTTTCCAAGGCTGTATGTTCGGGTGCCTCGTTTATGAGCGATGGTTAAACGCTAACAAACTTCCAAGTTCAGCCGAACTCAACGCACTAAAACAATTCACGGTCGATATAGGCGATCGTCGTGTTTTTGCCGGTGTTCATTATCCATCAGACAACCTATCGTCTTGGTTAATGACATTGATGCTTATTCCTAAAGTGTTTGAAAACCCATTGATCGGTGACTTCATGGTAAGTGCAATCGCTGAAAGAAGTCTTGTTTGGCAGTGTATCAAAGAGTCGAATGACCCTGCATTTACCCCTGCAGTAAAGCTAATCGAAAAGACAATGCTTGAAACTGTACAATCAAATTTGTCTTGGACACCTTTTAGCAAACACGCTTAGGAAAAATCAGCCCAAACAAACGACCTTACCGCTCATTTCCCAACCAACCAAAGCGCTTTGTGTCTTCTTGGCTTCACCCCTGCCTCCTTCCAAGGACCAATCTTCGCTGCCACAAGCGGCATTTGCGACTGTTTTGAATTTACGTTCAATTTGATTCTTAGGTTGTTTTCTAAAGCCTATCACCGCTATGGCATATTCATCTTTAGATATCTTGCGGAAGCTAACCCCCGGTTTGGGGCCTAATTTCAAACCTTTGAAATTAAATTCATTGTTGTGAACAACTTCGCTTTTTTCTTCAATTGTACAGCCAGAAGCAA
>JBMYWL010000310.1:0-1895 GCA_049607365.1 Alphaproteobacteria bacterium
AGAAAACGTCACCTGGGTAAGCTTCACGTCCGGGTGGGCGACGCAGAAGCAGGGACATCTGACGATAGGCAACCGCTTGCTTGGACAAATCATCATAGATGATCAGCGCGTGACGACCTTGATCGCGGAAATGTTCCGCCATGGATGTCGCAGCATATGGTGCAAGGAACTGCATCGGTGCTGGGTCAGACGCGGTCGCCGCAACAACGATTGAATATTCAATCGCGCCGGACTCTTCGAGCTTTTTCACCAACTGCGCAACTGTGGACCGTTTCTGGCCGATAGCAACGTAGATACAGTACAGCTTGCCGGAATCGTCAGCAGCTGCGTCGTTGTAAGATTTCTGGTTCAGGATCGTGTCGAGCGCGATCGCTGTTTTACCAGTCTGACGGTCACCAATGATCAATTCGCGCTGGCCACGGCCAACCGGGATCATGGAATCAACGGACTTCAGGCCAGTCGCCATTGGTTCGTGAACAGATTTACGCGGGATAATGCCAGGGGCCTTAACTTCCACACGAGATTTCTTGGCTTTGATTGGGCCTTTGCCGTCGATTGGGTTACCCAATCCGTCAACAACACGACCAAGCAATTCAGGACCAGTTGGTACTTCCACAATAGCGCCTGAACGCTTAACTGTGTCACCTTCTTTAATGTCACGGTCATCACCAAAAATAACCACACCAACATTGTCGGTTTCAAGGTTCAAGGCCATGCCCTGAATTCCACCTGGGAATTCAACCATTTCACCAGCCTGAACATTGTCCAAGCCGTGTACACGTGCAACACCGTCACCTACGGACAGAACCTGTCCGACTTCAGCAACGTCGGCTTCAGTACCGAAATTTTCAATCTGTTTCTTCAGGATCGCTGAGATCTCTGCGGCGCGGATTTCCATGCCTTATTCCTTATGTATTAAGGTTTACCCGAAAGTTTAAATCGCTTGGCGGCCAAAACCACCAAACACTTATTTAAGCAGCAACTTCAGTTTTAGCCAAAGCAAGCTGTAGTTTTGAAAGTTTTGTTTTAAGCGAGGAGTCAATCATGCGACTTCCAACTTTAACAACCAACCCGCCAAGAATGCTCTCGTCTACGGTTGTGTTAATCTTAACCTTTGAACCCACAACTGTTTTCAGTTGCTTTTCCAAAGCTTCAGTCTGCGCTTTGGTTAAGGCACGTGCAGATGTAACCTCTGCCGTTACTTCACCATTACGCTTTGAAAGTTCTTCCTGAAACGCTGCGATCATTTCCGGTAAAACGAAAAGACGCGCGTTCTTGGTAACCAGCGATACAAAATTCTGTGTGATTTTGTCAGCTTTGGTTTTCTTCAAAATGGCTTCCATCGCCTTGTCTTGAACTTCACTGCCAAGAACAGGCGAGTTGATCAAACGCTGAAGATCTTCGGACTCAGCCAAAGCAGCGCTTAAAACTTCAAGGTCACCAGCGACCGCTGGAAGCTTCTTTTTCTCGTCAGCAAGCGCGAAAAGCGCTGTAGCATATCGTCCAGCGAGCTGAGACGAAGAGGAATTACTGGCCACGTATTTCTACCCTATCTGTTACTTTGGACATTACAGCCGAAAACCAATGAAGCGTTTTTGGCCGTAAATTTCTGTTCGATAAAACAGACACCTATACAAAGTTGGCCGTTGGGTATCACAAGATCCAAGTATATGTCCAGCCAGTACAGCTATGAATCCGCTATGCAAACGCCCCTTCTTTTGCATCATGGAAATTCCAAATGTGCATAGGCTTAATTGTTTACAGCAGAGACTCGGGAATTCAGCCCACTTGTTTCATCCTAGATAAGGAAAAAGCCTAAAATGCCACTTAAAAGCACAAAAATGCCGATCCACTCCAGTTTTTTCAATTTTTCTTTAAAATAGAACGCTGTGATC
>JBMYWL010000311.1:0-1864 GCA_049607365.1 Alphaproteobacteria bacterium
GATCGACAAGGCCGCTCGCTTGACGCGGAAGGTGTGGTTAGGCGTTCATGGCAAGATGTCCACCTAACCAAACCCGTACCGATTTTGTTTACGCACTCGGTTCTGGCAAGGCCCGAAATTGTGGGGCCACAGCCTGAACTGGCGGACCAGCAAAACGCACCTGCCGTAGCTGAAATTTTCCAGCAGATTGATAGTTTGTTTGAACCCGATCAATGCGAGCCGGCTAACGGATGGATCCTACCTTGTTCAGACATGCGTGTGTTGTCAAAAGCTGACATTCGACATTTACGGCCAAGCGAGTTGCTTAGAGCGCAATATGAAATTCGCGCCCGTAAAGGTTCATATTTTGCTGACCCAACGGTGCAGCAATACTTCCAACAATTCCCTTGGTATGAACCCTTTACCAAAAGCCCGTACCTGTCAGATATTGAACAAGCAAATTCAGCTTTACTTCAAAATACCCGCATTCAGCAGCTAGATGGCTTGGACGATATTACAAACTAAGGTTTTTCAACCGATTGCGACGCATGCTTGGCGAAAATAAGCCAAGCCAATTCAGCTTGTCATTTTATAGCTGACTTCAGGAGAGGTCCAACTGGAGTAGTTCGAAATGCGTGCAATCTTGATTTTGGTGGTGGGCATGATTGCCATTACCGTCAACGACACTTTGTTCAAACTGTACAGCGATGACTATTCGCTTCACCAATTGATTTTCATGCGGTCACTTGGCGCAATTTTTGTTCTGTTCCCCATATTTTTGATCAAGATCGGCAAAGCCACCTACACAACCCAGCGATTTACCAATTGGTGAATCAACCGCACTGGTGTTTGTCTATCCACTTATGATTACCGTGCTGGCTTTTCTGTTCTTGAATGAAACAATCGGCTTTTTCAGGTGGACTGCTGTTGCTTGCGGCTTAATCGGCACGCTTATGATTGTTCAGCCATTTGGTGCAGAGTTCCGGATTGCCTATTTAATCCCCCTTTCCAGTGCAATTTTTTACGCATCCTTTGCGATTATGACCAAAGTTTTGGGGAAAACTGAAGCAACCGAAACTCTTGTATTTTACAGTTTGTCCGGCTTTTTGCTGACGTCCGGTTTGGTTGGTGTGGTTTTCGGGTCAGGCTTTGCAAGTCCAGATGACGGCGGCGCGCTCAGCTTCATGTTGAGGGCTTGGAAAATCCCCGAACAAAAAGACCTGTTGTTTTTAACTGTGATTTGTTTTTCCACAGCTGGAATTAGCATCTGTTTGTCAATGGCCTACAAAATCGGCGAAGCGTCCTTGCTGGCCCCTTTTGAGTACGTGGTTCTGCCGATTTCCCTGTTAATGGGATATTTTGTTTGGAAAGACTTCCCCAATGCACTTGCATTAAGCGGCATGACAATCATTCTTTTCGCAGGTATTGTCGTGGCAATACGTGAATTAACCAAGAACAAGACACCTGCGTCTAACCCAGGTGGATTGGTCGGACAGGCTGTGGAAGAAGAGTAAATGTCAGAATTTGAGCAAGCCCCATCTTACAATCAACCCTTGGGTGGAAATGACATGCCAAGGTTTGCTGGTCCTGGCACCATGATGCGCTTACCAACTGCAGAAACGACTGACGGATTAGACGCCTGTTTCATTGGCGTGCCTATGGACGTGGGTGCCTCTCACAGGGCCGGAACGCGGTTCGGGCCACGACAAGTTCGTGCTGAATCTAACATGATCCGCCCATACAACATGTATTCTAAAATTTCACCATTTGACCACATGCAAATCGCGGATGTTGGTGACGTTGCGACCAATGCTTTCGACCTGAAAGACTCAGTTAAGCGTATCGAGGCAACATTTGACGAGTTGCTTAAAAACCCCGTCATTCC
>JBMYWL010000312.1:0-1839 GCA_049607365.1 Alphaproteobacteria bacterium
TGGCTTGATGAGCGCACAGGTGTTCAACGATTTTAAAAACGCGATCGATCAACGTGTGAACGATGGCGAAACGCTAGAAACCACGCTTGTGGGTTTTGACAAGGTGGAGATTATTGGCGCGTCATTGCAAGACAAGACGGCTGAAGTTGAGGTGTTGTACACCACACAGCAAATCAATGTCGTTCGGGACGCAAATGGTGACATGATCGACGATGACGATGCGCATGTGGGCACACAGCAAGATCGTTGGACGTTGGTGCGTAAACTAACCTCGAAAGATCCGAACTGGACGCTTGTTTCACTGGCAACAGTTGGCGACTCCTAAACCATTAAATTGTGCTTATGCACGTTTTTATAAACAAAGCCTGCAATATATAGATGTTGTAGCTCGAGCCCTAACCATATAGGGCTCGAAAATGTTTGCCCCATTTGTTGCCAATTTTCGAAACCACTAACAGCCTTTAAATTAACGGCATAAGTGGTTTCGCAGAAATGAGCATAGGTCTGAATTTGGTAGGTGTTGGCAAACCGCTGGTAATTGCTGCTTGCGTTGCTTTGTCAGCTTGTAATCTAATCACGTCAAAAGACAGTGTGCCCAAAGCCTCAACAGGGCAAGATGCCAAACTGGATGCACGGTTGGTTGCCCCCCCCATACAAATTGCCCCGCCAGCTGCAAATAAACCTGTACCCGTTCAAACGCCACGGGCACCCGGCAAAGTCGTGCTAACAAGGACGAGCTTTAGTGCGTTACCTGGTTGGAACACTGATACTGTGGCTCAGGCGATCCCCGCATTTAGAAAATCTTGCGCAGTGTTGTCGGCAAAACCCGACCAACATTATATTGGTAAAACCAAACTGGGTGGTAAGGCTGAAGACTGGAAATACGTTTGTGCAAAATTGAAGGCATTCCGTGGCACTGACGAAGCTTCAGCCCGCGGTTTCATTGCGGCAAACTTTGACCCGCATGCTGTGACTGGCCGTGGCATTTTTACGGGTTATTATGAGCCTTTGCTGGAAGGCAGCTTGGCCAGAAGGCCGGGCTATGCTTATCCGCTTTATATAAAGCCAAAACAGGCAACGACGTGGATGAAAAGCAAAGGCACCGGGCCATCCAGAAGGGTTTTGGAAACCACATGGACTGATAACCTGAAGCCTTTGGTTTGGTTGAAAGATCCGGTTGATGTTTTCATGTTACAGGTTCAAGGTTCGGGCTTGGTACAGCTTCACAGTGGTCGTCGTATGCGTGTGTCGTATTCGGGTGACAATGGCCACAAATATAAATCTGTTTTTCCGGCCATGTTGCGTGCCGGCTTTGACAAGAACACATCTAAATCTTTGCAGTCTATGACCAAGTGGTTGCAAGACCACCCACGTGTGTCACCAGAAATTATGCGTGAAAACCCGCGCTATATCTTTTTCCGTGCACACGCTAGTGATGGGCCGATTGGTGCAGAAGGTGTTACACTGACGCCCGGTCGCAGCATGGCGGTTGACCCTGCGCACATTCCTTTGGGTGCCCCATTGTGGTTGGACACCAAAGCTGTTTACCGCGGTAAAATGGTGCCGGTTCAGCGCTTAATGGTTGCCCAAGACGTGGGTGCTGCGATTAAAGGCGTTGTGCGTGGTGATGTTTATTGGGGTACGGGAGCCAAAGCGCTTGAAGTTGCCGGAAATATGAAAGAACCTGGTCGCTATTTCGTATTATTGCCGCGTAAATCTGGTGCAGGTTCTGTAGCGAGCCGTTAAAAGCGCATCCAAGTAATATGCCAAACTAAATGATCGCAAATTGAATGTCCAAAGACCCGTCCAAACATAGTGATGTTCCAACCTTGGTGAATA
>JBMYWL010000313.1:0-1822 GCA_049607365.1 Alphaproteobacteria bacterium
ACTCCGATGCATCCTTGGCACCTACAGTCTGGTGCACCGTTTGAAGACGTTGGCCAATGGAAACGCCCTTGGTATTTTCCGAAAGCTGGCGAAGACATGCACGCAGCCGTTCAACGTGAGTGTAAGGCTGTACGTGACAGCTTAGGCATTATGGATGCTTCTACCCTTGGCAAAATTGACGTCAAAGGCCCAGACGCAGCAGAATTCCTAAACCGCGTGTATTCAAACGCGTTCATGAAGCTCGCACCTGGTAAATGTCGTTATGGTTTGATGTTGGGTGAAGACGGTATGATCATGGATGATGGTGTAACATCCCGCATCGCCGATGATCATTTTGTCATGACCACCACAACAGGCGGAGCTGCAAACGTTCTAGCCCATTTGGAGGATTACCTTCAAACTGAGTGGCAAGACCTACAGGTTTACCTAACTTCAGTTACTGAGCAGTGGGCTACAGCAACAATCGCTGGCCCGAATGCACGCCGTCTGATGCAAGACGTTTGTAAGGATATCGACCTTTCAAACGAGGCTTTCCCATTCATGTCTTGGCGTGAAGGTGAAGTTCTGGATCTTCCAGCACGCGTTTTCCGTATTTCGTTCTCAGGTGAACTCGCATTTGAGATTAATGTTCCAGCTGACTACGGGTTAGCCCTATGGCAGGGACTGATCGATGAAGGCCGTAAGTACAACATCACACCATATGGCACCGAAAGCATGCACGTACTTCGTGCTGAAAAAGGTTTCATTATTGTTGGTCAAGATACTGACGGCTCCATGACCCCATTCGACATGGGTCTAGGTGGAATGGTTTCCAAAGTGAAACCCGATTTCGTGGGCAAGCGTTCTTTGAGCCGTATCGACATTGTTGCTGAAGGTCGCAAACAGCTCGTTGGACTTCTAACAACAGACCCGAACGAAGTCATTCCTGAAGGTTCTCATCTGTTAAACGAACCAACAAAAGAATATCCGGCACCAATGCTAGGCTTTGCTTCTTCTTCATACTTCAGCCCTAACACCAACACCTCGATTGCGATGGCTTTGGTTAAGGGCGGTTTAGATAGAATGGGTGACACAATTTATGCTGCGCGTTCTGATGGATCATTCATCGAGTGTAAAATAACCAGCCCTGTGTTCTTTGATAAAGAAGGAGCGCGTCAACATGCATAAGCGTCCCCCATCCTACCGTTTCAACTCACCACTTCAAATGATGGCTATTGATGCAAGCGCCCACGGTTACAGCCAAGGTGATACTTGGATTGGTGAGCGTATGACTTCTGAAGGTCGCCATCTCGGTATCGTGAATATCCGCGCTGACGCCAACAACGAAGCTTTAATGTCAGCAATCAGCAAGGCTATTGGTGTCACACCTTCTACAGAGCCTTGCTCTGTTGTGATTGGTGACAAGATCAGCGCCATTTGGCTGTCTATAGATGAATGGCTCTTGGTTAGTGACACACAAATCGGTGCGAAAACCGTTGAAGATCTAAACGCTGCCACACAAGGCATGTTTGTTTCAATTGTAAATCTGACTTCAAACTATGCCACCATCCGTCTGTCAGGCCCAGATGCCAACGGCGTTTTGAGCAAGCTTGTGCCATATGACACACACCCTGACAATTTCAAGGTTGGCAGTGCGATTGGAACAGTTGCAGGTAAAGCAAACGTTGTCCTTCACAAACTAGACGAAGAACCAACTTACGACGTGTATGTAAGACGTTCTTTTGCTTGCTACGTCTGGCAGTACCTGCAAGATGCGGGTATGGAATACGATCTGAAAATCGCAGGTCGTATCTAACAATTCAAAAAGCTCTGGAAATTTTCT
>JBMYWL010000314.1:0-1821 GCA_049607365.1 Alphaproteobacteria bacterium
AATTGACAATTTCGTCCATACCAATTTCTTGGGCAAGTCTTAAGGTCATCAGGTTTCGCGATTTTTCTAAACCAATGCGAAGTGGTTGTTGGCCCAAAAAGCGCCCATCTGAATTTCGGGGTTTGTAAATTTCCCCGTTATCCATTCGAACAACAACAGGACTGTCCAAGACTTTAGACTCAGGTGTCTTTCCTTTGTCCAATGCGGCCAAGTAAACAAATGGTTTGAATGTCGAACCCGGTTGTCTGAGTGCTTGTGTAGCACGGTTAAACTGAGATATTTCATAATCATAACCGCCCACAATCGCTTGAACTCTACCGTTGTGAGGGTTCATGACGACGACCGCGCCCTGAAGATCAGGGATTTGTTCAAGGGTCCAAGTTGCAGTGCGTGCGCTTTTTCTTGTAACTGCAACAACATCTCCAGGTGACAATACATCAGCTGCACGACGAACAGATGGTCCTAACTTCTGATCACTAAGCCACGGACGTGCCCATTTTAAATCTTCAAGTTTAATGAAGCCGCCCGTTTCATCAGGAAAGGCAATTTTTGCCTCCTGATTGCTGACTTCATAAACAAGAGCCACTTTCCAGTTTGTTAAACCGGGTGTTTTTTCGAACTCCACTAGCTGAACGTTCCAGTCAACTGCAGACAAGTCTATGGTGCCAAGTGGACCACGCCAACCATGACGTCTGTCGTAAGCATTTAGCCCCTTGCGAAGCGCTCGTTCGGCCATGTCTTGAACTTGTGGATCCAGTGTTGATCTTACTGAAAGTCCCTCCTCCAAAACCAGCTGTTTTCCATAATCTTGATTAAGTTGACGTAAAACCTCTTCAGAAAAGTATGACGCTGATATCTGGTTGGTTCTGTAGCCCCAATTGGGCTTAACAGGGTCTGCCTTTGCAACCAACGCTTCAATATCGGTTATATAGCCATTGCGTTCCATTTGACCAATAACCCAGTCTCTACGCTCTTTAGCTGCCTCTGCTTTGGTTTCAGGGTCGTAATTGTTAGGTCCTTTTAAGGTTGCAGCTAAGTAGGCTGCTTCTTCAACGGTAAGATCTTTAACTGACTTATTGAAATAGGTTAGAGATGCCGAAGCCAAACCGAAAGAGCGACGGCCAAATTCGACCTCGTTCAAGTACAGCTCTAAAATTTCGTCTTTTGTGAATTCTGCTTCTAATCGCCAAGCAATGAATGCTTCGCGAATTTTACGTTCAACTGATCTTTGGCCAGCAGTCAAAAAATTCTTGGCAACCTGTTGAGTAATTGTCGAAGCACCAACCAGCCTTCGACCTGCTTGATATCGTTTGATGTTGTTTAGGACTGCACCACCAAGGGATATGTAGTCGATGCCACTGTGTGAGTAGAAATCCTTGTCTTCAGCAGAAAGAAAGGCGCCCAACACATGGCGTGGTATGGCTTCGACTGGTATAAATAGACGTCGTTCGGTCGCGTGCTCGTCAATTAGCTGGCCATCGGCAGCGTGAAAACGGCTCACGGTCGGTGGAGAGTAGTCTTTCATGAAGTCGACAGTTGGAAGGTCTTTGCCGTATGTCGCATAGGCGTAGATATAAAGTCCGACAGCGCAAATCAGCCCCCAAAAGGCGCAAAACATGCCGAACTTGAAAAGCTGGAACTAGAACAAACAAATCTCCCTTAGTTTCAATAATACGAACGTCCAACGGTGCAAGAACCTTATCAAGCCAAAAACTATAGTTATGAAAAAACTGCATATAAATTAAATTTCTAATAATAAACTAGGTAGTAACGGACTCGAACCGCTGGCCATTCCGGTGTAAACGGAGTACTCTACCACTG
>JBMYWL010000315.1:0-1795 GCA_049607365.1 Alphaproteobacteria bacterium
ATACCTTCATTTTGCAGTAAGTCTCCGACTGATTTAGCTCGGTCAGTTAAAACCAATGTTAATTTGGCCTCGGAACGTAACTTATCAAGAAACCGCGCTTTTTGGTGGGTGCTAATGTCATCAAAATCAATTGGTTGCTGTTCGTATGAAATGAAAAAACTCTTTAGTTGCTTCAGTGTAGTCTCTTCAATTGCCACGGGCGTTCCGCTGAAAGTGATGCGCGTGTCGAGCACTCGCTCAAAATAAAAATCTTTGCTGTAACAGATGTCCGAAGCGGCAAGTGTTTTCGCAACACGTACACGAAGATTTTGGTGCGTTTGATTTGGCATGTTGAAGGATCCTTAGTTTCTAAGCATTTAATATTCTTTAACGCTTCGAAACATTGGCTACCAGAAAAAGCGGGTCGTGTTGTAGGTGTTGTAATTAACAAAATTGACAAATGTAATTTTTGTTAATACAGGTTTCATTATGGCAGGAAAGAAAATTTTAATTGGTCCAAAACTGCGAGAGCTGCGGGCTAGCAAAGACTTAACCCAAGCACAATTGGCTTTGTCCTTGGGGGTGAGTGCGTCGTACATTAACTTAATTGAGCGCAATCAAAGAAGTGCCTCGCTAAAGTTCTTGATTACGCTCTCAGATACGTTTGGTATCGATTGGCGTCAATTAACCAACACGGAATCAGGGTTAGCGCTGGCGGATCTTAGAAACTTGACCAAAGACCCCGCGTTTGGTGACCAAACCCCTGATATTGAAGAGCTCCGTTCCGCATTAGAGGGTTCCCCTAATTTGGTTCGTGGCTTTACGAATATATTCAAGGCATACCGATCTTATGGTGAAAGGCTAGCTGAGCAGAATGAAGCCTTGGCAAACATTGACCCAGCAGCAATGGAATCTGAACACACGGTTCATGATTTTTTCCGTCAGAATAACAACTATTTTGATGTGCTTGAGAGCAGTGCCAGAATCTTCTCAGGTAAAAACATCGAAAACGCGGCTTTATATTCTTACTTAAAGTCTTACTTAGACGATGAATTTGGAATCTCGGTTGAGATTGCACCAATTGAAAAGCTTGGCAGCTCCTTACGTCTATTCGATAAAGAGAAAAGCCGCATTTTCTTGTCTGAAGGTTTGGATTATCTAAACAGGGTCTTTCAGCTTGCTCATAGTTTGGCGCTGATTGCACAGAGCGAAGTTTTGAATGCTTTGCTTGATGCAAACGGTGTAAATGAAGAACATGCTCGGGCAAAATGTCGGGTTGAGCTGGCGAACTATTTCGCGGCAGCTTTTCTGATGCCCTACGACCAGTTTTATGAAACCGCTTTGAACTCGAAATATGACATTGAATATTTGGCGACTCGTTTTTCTGTTTCTTACGAGCATGTTTGCCAAAGGTTAACGACCCTGCAAAGACCAGGAAAACGAGGCGTTCCGTTCTTTTTCTTAAGGATTGATAAGGGTGGCAACGTTTCTAAACGTTTTAATGTAACCCGTATCCAACTCGCCAGATATGGCGGTGCTTGTCCAAGGCTCGATGTGCATTACTCTTTCCGCGTACCAAGTCGTATTTTGACACAAACAGTGGAGATGCCAGACAACAGTCGTTACCTCACGATTAACAGAACAGTTGATAGGCCTTCTTTTTCATATTCAAATGAAGACAAACGCTTGGCGGTGTCACTTGGCTGTCCGGTGGAATACGCGCCTTATCTTGTTTATGGGCATGCGGCAGAAACGAACGCACACAAACCGATTACTGAAGTGGGGGTAAACTGTCGACTTTGTCCGCGTTTGAATT
>JBMYWL010000316.1:0-1763 GCA_049607365.1 Alphaproteobacteria bacterium
CCTGCACAAACCCAAGACCTTGCACCCCATGCAAAAAACTCTAAAGCTTGATCGTCCATACCACATGACAACTGTATGTGTTTGTAATCACGAGCTAGCATGTGAAGCCTGTTTATATCACCAGAGCTTTCTTTGATTGCACAAAAATTGGGGCTTCTGCCCAATCGGTCGAGGGTTTCCTCATCCATATTAACGCTCATGCGTCCGGGATAATTGTAAAGCATGATTGGTAAGTTTGCAGCGCGATCAATTGCAAGAGCGTGAAGGGCTATTTCTCTTGCGGTTGGATAAGCATAAGGTGGAGTTGCTACCAGCAGAGCGTCTGCGCCAGCGGCTTTCGCAGCTTCGGCATACATTATGCTGTCTTCGGTGCGGATTGCGCCTGTACCAATAATCATTGGTAACCGATCAGCGATGATCTCTTTTGAAAGACGCATCATTTCGATGCGTTCTTCAGCGGACTGGGCGTAATACTCGCCCGTTGTTCCGGCTATGATCAGGCCGTGAACGCCAGCCGATATCAAGTGCTCAATTGTTTCGACATAAGCGTCACGATTAAAGGTGTAGTCAGCGTTGTATGCTGTCACAACCGGAGTGTAGATACCTTCGAATTCCATCAAAAAACGCGCTTTCCAAATCAAATAACCTGCACAAGGCACTCAGCCGTCTAAGCATGTTTACCTTGGCTTTGAAAAGAAAAAACGCGTTTGTGAAACTGAATTATAAATTTACATTTAGAAAATTAATTCACCGTTCGGCCTAAAGGCATGAAAAACAAATGCAAAAGTAACGTCATAAGCGACATCAGAACCGTTTCTTTGTACGACGACATTTCCTACATCTCGACCACCATTAATTTGACGTGTGTCCAATGCTGAATTTTGGCCTTCAGACCAACTTAGAACCAAATTTCCGTCAGTGATGGATTTTTTGTCACGCAATGATTGTAAGGACCATGCTTTATCCCCAACCGCGACAACACGTGCGAGCGGTTCTATTCCATTTGGCATTGAACCATTATATAAGAAGGGCCTGCTGGACGTGTCGTAACCCACATAAGGGTTGGCGCCATACTGACGCATGCGCTCGTTTGAGGGGACAAGCACTTTGCCATTCGGGAAGCGCCCCGCAAACCGTTCAAAAGATTCAAGGCGGCTTGGAACCTGTTTGAGCTTGGCTCCTGTTAGATCACCAACAATCGCTTCACCTTCAAATTGCTGCCACCAATTTTCAGTGTTGCGGTCATACATAATTAAATCTGAGTTACGTAATTTTCCGGTTGTTCCGAAATTGCTAGGCTCTCCATTGACTGTGGCGTCATAGACTATAGCCGCATTGCAAAGAGGGCAGTAGGTTACGGCAACACGCTTACCACCCACCTCGTCGTTTACAATCTCATGCCACGTTAATACTCGAAGTGGGTACGCGCGCGCATCGCCATTGATTTCCAAACTAATGACGGGTTCCTTTGAACCAATGATAGACGCTTGAGATGCGATGGTGTCAAACTTGGGAACATCAATGGATGGAATGCCGTCTTTTGGTGGTCCACCACTCAATATTTCTGTGAAGTGTACGCTTGACCGCTGGAAGTTGGTTCTTGGCCATTCGTTGCTCCAAAATGATGGCGTCGCTTGATTGTCATTGCTTTTTGCTTGGGCAATGACCGTCTGTGGCAGCGGGTTGATTAGCAAAATGACAAGCAATATTGAACGCCAGGTTAAGCGTTGAAGTGTTTTAGGGCGTGGGTAAGAAACCGAAAT
>JBMYWL010000317.1:0-1755 GCA_049607365.1 Alphaproteobacteria bacterium
TACGAACTCTTCAATTTCCTGTTTTTCGGTTTTGGCTCTGGCTTTGGCCTTTTCCCAAACAGGGCTAAGCAGGTCAGACACGGCTTGCGGGGTCTTCGCCATTGTCACTTTATCGAGCTTGAAGTCGGCAAAGGTTTTGTAGCCGAGCAAAGTTGCCTTTTGGGCACGCAGTTGCACAATTTCTTTAATCAACGGGCGATTGTCTTTTTCACCGTCAGCCGTTCCTTCGCCTCTGGCTGCCCAAGCCTTAAAGGCTGTTTCGCGCAGGTCGCGGCGGGTCGAAAATGTCAGGAAGGGGTCAACAATCGAGCGTGACAAAGTTACCGCATAACCTTCAGTTGAACGTTCCTCAGCGGCAGCCTTCATGGCGTTGACAAGCCCGTTCGGCAAACCGTCGAGGTCGTCTTTGCCCAGAAACAAAGCGTAGTCTTGCTCACTCGCCAAAACGTTCTGACCAAATTGTGTGAACAGCTCGTTCAAGCGTTTGTTTATTGTTGCAAGCTTGGTTTGGTCATTATCGTTCAGGTTGGCACCATTACGCTGCAAATTGTTCCAGCCTTTTTCAAGCAAGCGTAACTCATCGGGTTTCAACCCCAAGCTATCGCGTTTTTGGTACAACGTATCGATACGTTTGAACCATTTGCGGTTCGACAAAAGCCAAGAGAAATAATCTTGATAAAGCCCGCCGATCTCTGCCTCAATCGCTTGCAGATCGGGGTTTGTGTGGTTTCCCGCTAATTGATAAAACACAGCGGCAGGGTCGTCAAAAGCCAGCATTGCCAAATCAAGGTCGTAAAAGGTGTTTTTGAAAGTCGGTTCGTCTTCAAGATCAGAGAATTTCTGTTGCGTTTCTTTCAGCCAAGCCAAGTGCTGCTTTATTGCAGGAATGAAGTCGTCAACGCTGATTTTAGAGAAGTCAGGCAGCCCTTCAGGGCCGGTCCATTTTAGTAGTTCTACAGTCATTTTCAGGTCTTCCCATCAGTTCTTTTTCTACTTTTAATATAAGCGATTCCCTTTGATTTTTAAAGGTTTTTGGCTCCAGAAAAAATAAAAAATTGAGAAAAAAATACATAAGTTTAAAGTGACGTGAAATTTGAAAATAGAGCGTTTAAGGTCCAGTGAAATGCAAGAGTTTGATTACGTAATTGTCGGTGCAGGTTCCGCAGGTGGTGTCATGGCGGCACGTTTGTCGGAAGACAAGGATGTTTCGGTTTTGTTGCTTGAAGCTGGCGGTAGTGACAAGTCCATTTTCATTCAAATGCCAACGGCTTTGTCCATTCCCATGAACATGAAGAAATACAATTGGGGCTTTGAAAGCATTCCCGAACCGGCACTTGGCGGGCGGTTGATGCACTGTCCGCGTGGCAAAGCCTTGGGTGGATCGTCTTCCATCAACGGCATGGTTTATGTGCGTGGTTGCGCTGGTGATTTTGACGAGTGGGAAGAGCAGGGCGCAACTGGCTGGGGGTATCGCCATTGCTTACCGTATTTCCAAAAACAGGAAGACTGGCATGGCGGAGAGGATTCATATCGCGGGGATGATGGTCCCGTCACTGTAAACAACGGAAACGACCGCACTTTCAACCCCTTGTACAACGCCTTTATTGAAGCAGGTGCACAGGCTGGCTATGGCAAGACCGAGGATTATAACGGTTACCGTCAGGAAGGTTTTGGCCCTATGCACATGAACGTCAAAAATGGCGTTCGTTGGTCAACCGCAAACGCTTATTTGCGGCCTGCGATGGGTCGTGAAAA
>JBMYWL010000318.1:0-1746 GCA_049607365.1 Alphaproteobacteria bacterium
GGCGGTTACGCGGTCATCAACCGTTTGCAAATCAATAAGGGTGGGGAGGAGTTTAACAACCTTATCGCCTCTTCACGTCGCAGGGTTGATGCGTTTTCTGTCGATTTCGCGATGAACGCACAGAGCCAAGGTGCAGAGGTTGAGCGTGTATCTTCAATCGCGGAACTGGATGAAGCACTGGTCAGGGCCCGTGCCGCAGACAAGACCTATGTCATTTCAATTGATGTTGCCGCGTACGACTGGACAGAGGGCGGTTGCTTCTGGGAAACTGGCGTGCCAGAGGTTAGCCCGCGTCAAGCAGTTCTCGACGCGCGTGATGAAAGCATTGAAGGCAAGAAGCGTCAGCGGGTTGGCGTCTAACAGTCTCCGGTTCCGTATTTATTACGGAACGCAACTGTTTTAGATTCCGCAATAAATACGGAATTGATGGTGGCTTAAACCTTAAACTGTTGTAGTTCTTCAAACAGTGGTCGTGCTTGCTCGGCGATTACACGCAGATGGTCAGGCAAGTTTGGTAAGGCATCGTCTTCGGGCAGGGGGGCAAAGCCCGTCGATTGTTCAACGTTTTTGTACCAGTGTGCAGCCCAAACGCCGTCACTGTCACGTTTGCCAGCCGGCCAATTCAGCATAGACGCATGAAATGGCATGTCCAAAGCCGCACAAAGGGCAGAGATTGTCCGTTTTGGTGCCCCCCGCACATCTTCAGCTTCAACAACTGGCGGGGCTTTACCAAGTTTGTCGCAAAGTTGCTGAAAAATTTGATGCTGCTGTTTGTAACCCAAATCTTCCAAGGTGACTTCTTCACGCTTAGCTGCATATGAAGCTAAGACCCGTTCTGGCGCGCGGACCAAAAACGCATTCCGCACCTTGGAAATCCAGCTTATGTCGAAACTGTCAAGCATGTGGTGGGGCATGTGCTTTTGATAAAAATAGGTTTGTGTTTCTGCTCGCACATCTTCAAGGCAAGTAGCAGCCACCTTAAGCGGGTCATTTTCATGTGCTGCCAGTATCTCATCATTCATGGGGTGAACAATGCCTGAGGCAGCAAGGTAAGCGGCGTAATAAGGTTCGTCCCAAACCCGACAATCAGGACGGTTTTCAAAAGATCGCATCATCGCCGTGGACAGGTTTCTGGGCCCCGACCACATGGCGATCTTAATTTCTGACAACACAGCTTATGCCTCCAGCTTTGATTCGCTTATGTTTTAAGCTTTAGCAGCTACGGCCTCTATTTCCACTAAGAATTCGGGGTGAGTGAAACCTGTAACCGTTGCATATAAAGCGGCTGGTTTATGATCAACGAGTGTTTCATCTCTGACCTTGCGATATGACTCTATAGCTTCGTTTGTGTCGACCGCTGAATATACGGTCAGCTTAACGATGTCATTTAGTGACATTCCGACGTCAGCTAAAACCAACTGCAGGTTAGCCATTGCTTGGATAAGTTGGGCTTCAAACCCAACGGCGATGACGCCTTCCTTATCAATTCCCAACTGTCCGGATACAAAAAGCGTTTCGGCATTTTTAGGTATCAAGACGGCTTGGGAATAGTTCGAAAACGAAGGTGCTAAAGTTGGTGGGTTGATGAATTTAAGCATGGAATTGTCATCGATAAGTTAGGCTTGCCGGAAACCTAAGATGTTTGATCGGCTCGAAAGCTATTGGCGATCATCAAACGGAAAGGCAGTAGAGCACAAACGGCAACCAGTATTTTAATGCCGAAGTCGACATATGCCTGTTGCTGCC
>JBMYWL010000319.1:0-1727 GCA_049607365.1 Alphaproteobacteria bacterium
TTTTGTTACCATTTTCCGTGTCAATTATTGTCGCATACATTTTGGACCCGGTGTGTGATAAACTGGAAGAAAAAGGCTGCTCCAGATCAGCTGCGGTTGCAATTGTAACCGTAATTTTTGTGCTGTTGGTTTCGGTTATTGTTTTGCTGGTTGTGCCACCACTCGTCATTCAATTGTATTCCCTAATTCAATCTATTCCGGACATTTTCACCTCTGCGCAGCAAAAATTTGCAATGGCTGTGACCAAAATTTCATCTTATCTACCTTCTGCGAAAATCTTTGAAACAGATGAAAAGATGGTGCTTGAAGGCTCTGAAGTATGGGCAAGGGTTAAGGCTTTACTGGGCGAAGACGCGATAGGCGTATTGTCAACACGCCTTGCTGATTCCGCTGGCTCAATCATCAATATCGTCTTATCGCTGGCGAAATCGCTTTGGTCGGGAAGCCTTGTCATAATCAATGCCATTTCGCTTGTGTTTGTCACACCGTTTGTGGCGTTTTATTTGTTGCGCGACTGGGATAAAATGGTTGCCACGGTTGATTCCATGGTTCCTTTGTCTCATCGTCAAGAAGTTCGCGAGCTCGCCACATCTGTCGACGATACCTTGGCTGGCTTCTTACGCGGACAGTCTTTGGTCATTATGTGTATGACCGTTTTTTACTGCTCAGGCCTTGGTTTGCTGGGACTAGATTTTTGGCTGTTGGTCGGTTTAATCACCGGTGTCATGTCCTTCGTACCATTTGTTGGGGCGATCGTTGGTTTTGTTCTTTCTGTTGGCTTGGCCTTGTTCCAGTTTGACAGTTTTGCGCCTGTAATCGGAACCATGGCTGTGTTCATGCTCGGACAGTTTATTGAGGGCAATATACTAACTCCGCGTTTGGTTGGTGGCCGCGTTGGACTTCACCCGGCATGGGTTATGTTTGCGCTGCTCGCTGGCGGTAGTTTGTTCGGCTTCATGGGTATTCTAGTGGCTGTACCTGTCGCGGCAATCATTGGTGTGGTTATTCGCTTCGGCATTCGCAAATACCGCATTAGCCAGTTTTATGGCCAAATGAACGAGGTCGGCGTTGAAGGGATAGATGGCGATTTGGTTGAGTACCTTGGTGAAGATATGCTCGAAGAGCTGTCCGAAAAGGTTGAGATAATAGCAAAAACCACAAAGCCAGTCACCAAACCAGCTGCCAAAAAAACCACGCCCAAAAAAAGCACACCCAAAAAACCTGTAGCTAAAACCAAAAAGAAGTCATGACCGAAAATTTTGATCTTTTTTCAACACCAGACGGGCAGTTGGCGCTGGACGTTGGCACAGGCAACAAACCAAGGCTGGACTATTTCCTGACAGATGAAGGAAATGAAGAAGCATACGCCTTGTGTGATGATTTGGCCCTGTGGTCAGCTTCTCGCTTGGTGTTGCAGGGTCCACCCAAAAGTGGCCGCAGCTTGTTGGCTCAAGCGGCGGCTCAGGGAGGGGCGGACATTGAAGAAAACGTCGATACCGTGCTGGAGACCTTTGAAGAAGATGCGTTGCTTCAAGCAGACTATGAACGCGACCTGTTTCATCGCTTGAACTGGGCGGAGGAAAGCAAAGGGTATTTTCTGCTAACTGCAAGCAAACCGCCGATTTTCTGGAACATGGTGATGCCGGACCTTAGAAGCCGGTTACTGGCTGCCCCGCAGGTGATTATATCACCACCATCTGACGCTTTGATCACCAAGCTACTCGCAA
>JBMYWL010000320.1:0-1700 GCA_049607365.1 Alphaproteobacteria bacterium
GAACAAACGGGCGTCTTGGGTTTCTTCACCAACACCAAATTTACCATCGGGCAGGGTCGCACGATAGATAACTTGAACTTGGCTTAGGTGTGGAACGGTGAACATGCCGAGCATGGCATCGACTTTAATGTTCGCCAAAGCTTCTTCACGTGCTTCGCGAATTGCACCGTCGCGCGGGCTTTCTTGCAGCTCGATATATCCCGCAGGCATGGTCCAAAAGCCAACACGCGGTTCGATTGCGCGTTTACACAGCAAAATTTGACCCTTGTGGGAGACAATGGCGCCAGCGACGATTTTCGGGTTTTCATAGGCGATAAAACCGCAGTCGTTACACACATCGCGCTCGCGATTGTCACCTGCTGGAATTTGACGGCTGAAATCTACCAAAATCTAACTTTCTTCATCTAAGTTGCCGCACACGCTACAGTCTGAGTTTTTTCGACTACGAATGGGTGTGAAGCTTAGGTCCAACCCGTCAACCAACAGAAGCTGCTGATCATTTACCCTCAGGTCAAGGACTAGCTTCAATGCTTCGCCAGCCGCCATGGTGCCCATCATGCCCACAAGGGGTGAAAACACACCAACTTCTGCGCAGGACGCGCGTCCACGAGGTGCTGTTGGGAACAGACAGGTGTAACAGGGGCGTTCGGGTATCCATGGGCGGAACACGGCGAGTTGCCCGTCAAATTGAGTTGCAGATGCAGAGACCAGCGGAATTTGCAGTTTGCAGCAGGTATCCGCCACCAATTTACGGGTTTCATAGGTATCTGAGCCATCAATGACCAGCGTCGCCTGACTTAGAAGCTCAACCGCGTTTTCGGGCACGATCCGTTGCTGAATTGCGTTCAGGCAAACATCTGGATTTAGGTCAGTCACGCGGTTCTTAGCGGCAGAGACCTTAGCCGACGAAATGTCGGAGCCAGAGAACAAAACTTGTCGCTGTAAATTTGACAAATCGACCACGTCGTCATCAATCAACCTTATGTTTCCAACGCCTGCGGCCGCCAAATACAACAGGGCGGGGCTGCCGATGCCGCCCGCACCGATCAACACGATGGTGGCGTTCATAAGCTTGGCTTGGCCTTCATCATCAATTTGATCGAGGATTAAGTGTCTTGCGTAACGTTCGGTCTGTTCGTTGCTTAGCTCTTTCATCGCCCTGTTGACCCGAAACCACCAGAACCGCGAGATGTTTCGGTTAATTCGGAAACAAGAACCACTTCTGCTCGAACATATGGCGTGATTATCAGCTGGGCGATGCGGTCACCGCGCTGAATTTCTTGTGGTGTATCTGACAGGTTTATCAGGATGACACCAACTTCCCCGCGATAATCACAATCGACAGTACCGGGTGCGTTCAAAACGGTTAGGCCTTGCTTTAACGCCAAACCTGAGCGTGGACGAACTTGTCCTTCGTGGTTGGGTGGCAGCTCAATTTGTAAACCGGTTGGTATCAGCCGTCGTTCAAACGGTTCCAGTTTAACTGGTGTGCAGATAGCCGCATACAAATCCATGCCAGCACTGCCTTCTGTGGCATATGAAGGTAGAGGCAGATCTACACCGTGTGGTAAAATTTGAAACTTAAGCTTTGGCATTATGGCTCAAATAATCAGAGATTTCTTTTACAAGCAATTCGCCAACGCCAGCTTTACTTAGTTCCGGCCACCAAACGGGTGCTTCGTTCCCCAAAAACAGAATTT
>JBMYWL010000321.1:0-1621 GCA_049607365.1 Alphaproteobacteria bacterium
CCAACTGTCAAGTTGATATCTTTGTTGGCGTGCACCGGGCCAAAACGCTTATTGATAGCTTTAAGTTCAATGGCAGAGTGTGTCACGATATCCATCCCGGAATTAGTTTTGTTATAGCCCACAAAAAATACCATGCTGGACATCTGATCGCATTTTTGATGCGATACGGTTCTTCTTCACGAAAACCAAAGGAATTCCAGCATGGCCTCTTCATTTAAACGTTTTGACCACTTTTCGAAAGTCTTAAACGGTTCTCCGGTTTACATTGGCTTAGATGTTCACAAACGCACTTACAGCGTTGCCTTGTTTAACTCGACCGACGGACTGATTGAAACTTATACTTGCCCCGCTGATGTTCAGGGTTTGGTTAAGCAGTTTCTCAACTTCGATTTTACAATTTCTGGTATTGCTTACGAGACTGGCCCGACAGGATTCGGCCTTGCCCGTGCTTTAGATAAAGCTGGCTTCCGTGTCGTTGTTGCTGCAGGTTCTCGCATTCCACGCGGTGCCGCTGCAAGTGCTAAATCTGATCGAATTGATGCCGTCAAACTGGCTCAATACCTTAGTGCAGGCTTATTAAAGTCTGTTGCCATTCCAACTGTTGAAGAAGAAGGCTATCGAGCACTGGTGCGTCGGCGTAAGCGCGTGTCTGAAATTCGTGCCAAATGTAAACAACGTATTAAGGGCCTATTGCTGGTACTGGGTGTTGAAGAACCATTGAGCCTTACGAGTTGGACTAAGCGAGCAGAAGGTGACTTGATGGCTTTGGAACTTGAGTGTTTCAACAAACAAGCAATAGCCTCAACTGTTCGGGAATTGAAATTTCTCACTGATGAGTTGGCTATTCTTGATATCGAAATAAGCAAAGCGACTGCAAAGCTTCATGACGAACCATTCAACAGACTTAAATCTGTCCCAGGTGTTGGAAATATCGCAGCCTCTACATTCTTGTCAGAAGTGTTTAATCCCAAACGCTTCAAGCGCGCAGAGGAAGTGACTTCATATTTAGGCCTAGCACCAATAGTCAGCAGAAGTGGTGACGGTCCCGCACGTGCTAAATTAAGGCCAGTTGGTCAACGAAGGTTGAGAGGCTTATTGATTGAGGCTGCTTGGCAATGGACATGGCGTGATGAAGAGGCCAAAGAACTCTACAACCACCACTATACAAAATCAGGAATAAGTCAGAAAGCGATCTGTGCGGTCGCACGAAAGCTGGCCATCAAGCTTTGGAAGTTGGCGGTCGATCAATCGCCAGTTCCAAGCGGCGCGGTGATGTGAGCGCCCTTTGGTCTGCATAACTTAGCAGACAAACAAAAAAAGACATCACTGCGTCGAACCACAAAGCGTACCGAAAACGGTACTTGGTGATCCCGAACTTAGGGCACAAATAAGAAAAGGCATACGTTGCGTGGCAAGAAAACAAAAAACAGTTAGACTGAACCTTGACAGCTGCCCACATAAGAAAAAGGCGCTTCAACTTCCGTCACAGAGCTCCCTCGAGATTGCATTCAATCGTGTTTAGCCAAACACAGCAGTCAAAGCGATGTCTATGCTATTGGTGATTTCATCAAGATTATCCTTGGTTGAGATCAAAGCTGGGCTTAGACACAGTGTGTTGTTG
>JBMYWL010000322.1:0-1611 GCA_049607365.1 Alphaproteobacteria bacterium
GCGCTTAGCCGTCACAAGGTGTCTGTTAAAGTTAAAAAGCGGGAAGTTAAATTCCACACAGATTTCGAAGGCTTTATCGGTTCATCACAACCAATGCAGGTTGTGTACAAAATGATCGAGTCATCGGCCAATTCCCGTGCAACCTGTTTCATCACGGGTGAGTCTGGTACGGGTAAAGAGGTCGCAGCCGAAGCTATCCATAAGTTAAGTAACCGTCGGGCCAAACCATTCGTTGTTTTGAACTGTGCGGCTATTCCAAAAGACTTGATGGAATCAGAGATTTTCGGTCACATCAAAGGTGCTTTTACCGGTGCTGTTTCTGACCATGACGGTGCGGCAACACGCGCTAATGGCGGCACCCTGTTCCTCGATGAGATTTGCGAAATGGACCTGCATTTGCAGTCCAAACTTCTTCGTTTCATTCAAACCGAAACCTTTAACAAGGTTGGTAGCGGTAAGACTGAAAAAGTTAACATTCGTTTCGTGTGTGCGACCAACCGTGACCCGTTGGTTGAAATTGGCGCCGGGCGCTTCCGCGAAGACCTGTATTATCGTTTGCATGTCATTCCAATTCCTTTGCCAGCCCTACGTGACCGTCAAGGAGATGTCATTGCGATTGCAACAAAGTTCCTGAAGACTTTTGCGTCTGAAGAAGAAAAAGACTTTGTCGAGTTCTCGCCTGAAGCAGTTGATAAATTAGCAACCTACCCATGGCCTGGTAACGTTCGTCAATTGCAAAACGTCATTCGAAACACAGTTGTTTTGAACCAGGGGCAAGCTGTAGAGGTGTCAATGCTGCCACCTCCGTTGAACACAGATTCCTTACCGACCAGCAGCTTGGCGTCAATGGGCGTTCACACACAGCCGCAAATGCCGCCTATTCAACGACAAAACCCGGCTACCTCCCTGCCGCACAATTCCTATACACCGTTGCCAGACCAAACCAACCGGATTGCTGCTTTTGGCGGCACACCTGTTGGATCAAGCAGCAACGGCTTTGAAGGTCAAAACCTGCACGCCCATTTGGCCAATTCGAATTTGGCCAACACACACTTGGGTGGACAGTTCGCGGGCCAGTTTAGTGAAGGCTTATCTGGTGCTTTTGCTGACCAATTTGACCGAAATTCAGTGAATGGGTCTGATCACCTTGGTGACGACCAGTTTGACAACGGCCACTTTGCGAATGGTGGCTTTTCAAACCACATGGGCAACCAAGCATCAAACGGGCAAATGTACGCTAACCCACAAGCTGAACCCGTGGTCATTCAACCACTTTGGGAAACTGAAAAACGCGCGATACTTACTGCTATTGATTCATGTAACGGAAATATTCCCAAGGCTGCGGCCATGTTGGGAATTTCAGCCTCAACGATTTATCGTAAAAAGCAGTCTTGGGAAGCCGAGATGAAGAAGCAGGCAGCTAAAGCAGAAGCTGAGGCCCGTTCAAAAATGCAGGACTCAATGATCGACGCTTAGCGCAACCACCATTCAGTCTAATATAAGGGCGGCTCTTATGGGGCCGCTTTTTTGTTCCTGAAGCAATATGGCGGCCGCTTCATATTTTTTGCCTGTCAGCTTTAGGGTTGTTGCGTTTCCACGCCACACGCCAAC
>JBMYWL010000323.1:0-1592 GCA_049607365.1 Alphaproteobacteria bacterium
AGAAAATCTGATAGTTTAAGATTGCTAAGTTTTCAAGAGGAACAAAATTCGGAAATTCAAAAAAATTACAAAAGGCTTTTAAAAGAACGAGAAAAGATAACCATGCAGACTTATGGTTTTGCAGGCTTGTAAAGGCCAGCCCAAGCGGTGTGCTGCGAACTGAAAAGATGAAGGGTGAGGGACTGACGACCATTCATTTTGGTCAAAATGTTTTGCCACCAACGACCCCGCCCCAAACCAAAACGGGTCGCCAGATGCCAACACAACGACTTTTTCACCAGCTTGCTTGGCAGCATTCAAATCTTGCAACATGGTGTTCCAAGGTGTGGGCCATTGCAGGTGTTTTTGGTCACCGCTTGATAAAAACGATAAGTGGCGCTTGCCGCCTATCACCAGATCAGCGGTTTCTATTACGCGTTTTGCATTGACACCCAAGCCATCAAGGCCATCGTCACCAATGCCAACGATAGACAACCAGTTCTTTGGTTTATCCATGTTGTTTTGCCAAAACGGAAAGGGCGTTTACGGCAGCAGCAGCATACGCACTGCCACCCTCACGACCCCTAAGCGCAATTGATGACACATCAGGAAAGTCATCAATCAACGCTTGTTTCGACTGGGCCGCGCCCACGAAACCAACAGGCATTCCAACTATCAAAGCCGGCTTTGGCCAACCGTCGTTTAAATTTTCCAACAGACGGAACAGAGCAGTGGGTGCATTGCCTATGGCAATAATTGAACCTTCAATCTGTTCACGCCACAAAGCAACAGCCTTGGCAGAGCGTGTGTCTTGTGCGTCTTTTTCAAAGGCAACCTGATCTAGAAAACATGTGACTTGGTTATTATTGGGCAATACGCGCTGGATTATGCCCTCAGTCACCATGCGCGCGTCACACAAAATTGGGGCGCCCTTAAGCAAAGCTTGAACACCAGCGTTTACAGCAACTTCAGATATATGAAGAACATCGACAACATCCACACGACCGTTGGTGTGCACCAAACGTTCAGCAACCTTGGCCTCCACAGCGGAGTACCCTGACAAATCAACAGCCTCACTAATTAAGCGAAAAGACTCGTCGTAAATTTTGTCTGGTTGGCGGATGTAATCGTATGTCATCTTAAGTCTTAAGCCGCTTTACAACGCCATCTTCCACATGGACAGATGACGTGGTCACCGTCTTGCTCACCCTTAAGCGAATATGGCCCGTGTGGGTGGTCCGCTTGAGGGTAAGGTGTGTGGGTATGTGGCACGTCATGGTCATGGGAATGACCGTGATGATGGTCGTGGCTGTGATCGTGGGAATGATCATGTGAGTGAGAATGACCATGCGAATGTGTTGGGTTGTCCGGTTGGTCGCCCGTTCCAATACCCTCAACATGGTGGTGGTGGCTTTCCTGAACCGCCCCAACTTCAGTTTCAAACCCAAGAACTGCACTTCTGTACTTACAGTTCAAACAGTTCATATTGTTGGTGCCTTCAAGAATTTCCTGAACGCGGTCAGCAAAGGTATCCAAAACCAAGTCATGGTCATTCAGGTAACCTGCTTTCACAAATTCAACGTGCTTGTTTTCAGCGGCAACTTCATCTGTGT
>JBMYWL010000324.1:0-1585 GCA_049607365.1 Alphaproteobacteria bacterium
ACATGTATAGAAGGACGGTTTTCCAGTATTATGGTAAATTTTACTTCAGGTTCTGAAGGAGTCTAAATCTGGCTTATTCCAACAGCGTATCGATGTATAAGCCGTCGCTCTCGCGACCTCTGATATCAATAAGAATGCCAGAAAAGTCGCCGTTCGCATCATTCGTCCAAACCGCTTTCAGTCCGCCGTCTTGTTTGGTTTCAACTGAAAAAACGGGTATGTTTGTGGGTGGCACATCTAACCAAAGGGCTGTAAATCCGAACTTGTCTATATGGGGCAGGAAGAATTCAAAGCTGTTGGTGACATCAGGAATTTTTTGCTCGCCTATGTCTACTAGAGCTTGGCCCGCAGTTTTATCGCCCAAGCTGAAGTATGCGCTGTCAACACCGAAGCCTAAATCATTCGAAATTGAAACGGGAACGCCTCCATCGGCTTCAAGCCAGACTGAAAGAACGTATTTTCGGCCTTCTGACAAGTGGAGCCATACGTCCAGCTCTTTAGCCGGAACAGCCTTCGCGCCTTGCATGTGGTAATCATCTGACCAAGATGTATCCCCAATGAATATATCACCGCTGGGCAGTTTTAAGGTACCATGCTGCTGCCAAACCGATGCACGTTCTGTGACGGTTTTGATCCATTCGCGTGCTGTTTCAGCCTGAGTATCGGTTTTATTTTCGGCACTTGCCGCAAAGGGCAACACAGCAAGTAAGGCTGTCGCGATCGCTTTAAGTTTCATGGCGGTTTTCCGTATGTCTGTTTCAGTTGAAACGAGCATATCTCATTAGGGAACCAAGGATCAAGACTGTAGTATATAGCCCGACCCGTTAAACACAGGCCGGACTTTAAAGGGACTAGCTACGTAGTTTTGCGTTGTTGTGGTCGTACAAAGGTTCGTGGCCGACGGTTGCCTTAACCATGTCACCGAAGATGTCGACTTCGAACTCTTGTCCTTCAACAGCCAGATCCGTACGGATGTAAGCAAGGCCGATTGATTGCTCCAACACGTGGCCATAGCCAGCTGACACAACCAGACCCACTTGCTCGCCGTTTTGGAAAACGGACGCACAATATGGTGCATCCGCGCCAATGTCGTCCATTGTCAATGGCACCAAACGTTCCGGAACACCTGCATCAAGTTGCTTAGCCAAGGCTTCTTTACCAACAAAGTCACCTTTGTTCATGTCAACGAAACGATCAAGGTTAGACATGAACGGTGTGTATTCGTGGTTTATGTCGGACTTCCAAGCGCGATAGCCTTTTTCAAGGCGCATGCTGTCCATGGCGTACATGCCGAAGTCTGAGATGTTGAATTCTGCACCAGCTTCCATCAAAATTTCATACAAACCAGCTGCATATTCGGTTGGAACGTGAAGTTCCCAACCAAGTTCACCCACATAGTTTACGCGCATGGCGTGAACGTTTGAAATGCGACCGATTGAAATGGTTTGAGAGGTCAACCACTTGAAGGCATCGTTTGACACGTCAGCGGTTGTTATCTTCTCCAACACCTTGCGGGAGTTTGGACCTGCGATGATTAGCGACATCCAAGCATCAGTCTGGTTTTCAACTGTGACGTCCAAATCTT
>JBMYWL010000325.1:0-1576 GCA_049607365.1 Alphaproteobacteria bacterium
GGCTGCATCAGGCCACCCTTAATCGGGAAGCGTGCGTTGTCAAAATCCAGATATGGGCAGTGCTCACGAATGCCTTCTTCATCCAACAGGACTGAATCTACGCCAGCCATACGCATTGCGTTACCACGACGAGCAAAAGCGTCACGCTGTGGGTCATTGTGAATCAGGTTTAAAATACTGCGCTGGGAAACCATGGCATTGTAGTTGAAATCTTGCTCCAGATTTTCCCACAGTTTCATCGAGAATTCGTAAAAATGCTCGTTGCCCGGAAGCATATAGTTCGAGCGAATAATGGTGGTGTTACGGCCAATATTTCCTGAGCCAAGCCAGCCTTTTTCAACCACTGCAATGTTGGTCATGCCAAATTCTTTGGCCAAATAGTAAGCTGTTGCTAGACCATGACCACCAGCACCGACAATCACAATGTCATATTCAGCTTTTGGCTCTGGCTCGCGCCAAACAGGCTCCCAACCTTTGTTACCTGTTAAACCCTGTAATAGGACTTTGAAACCGGAATAGCGCATGAAGCATCTTTCTGAATTTTTTGGCCTGAAGAATTGGCGAATATCCTAGTTTATAATCGAACTTTCGCGTCTGGCTTGACTTTCAGTCTACAGACGTCATTTTGTCCCATATGGACAACAACAACTCTCGAGTTGGAGTCACCAATAACAGCGGTGGTCTGCCAACAAAATTTCCGTTTCGTATCGGTTTGCTGCTGATTGATGATTTTGGACTGCTGTCGTATTCTTCAATTGTAGAGCCTTTGCGGGCTGCGAATTTGCTGACCAGTCCTCCAGCTTATGAAGTCTCTTACATAGTGGTGGAAGGACAGGAAGCTGTTAGTTCTTCTGGTGCTTTTGTGCGCGGTACTGAGCATGTCGGTGGTCGGGAAGATTTTGACTTGTTGCTTGTTGTGGCAGGCGGCGACCCGACCAGTTTCAAGAACCCACATGTGTTTCAATGGTTACGCCGATTAGACCGAAAAGGTGTGACACTTGGGGGTGTTTCAGGCGGTCCGTTAATTTTGGCTGCTGCTGGTGTCATGGAAGGGCGGCGCATGACTGTTCATTGGGAACATGCACCGGCTTTAATGGAAATATCACCATCTTTGCTTGTTGAACGCAATTTGTATGTAATTGACAGAAACCGTGTGACTTGTGCTGGTGGTGTCGCTCCACTCGATTTGATGCACGCCTTGTTTACAGAACACCACGGCGAAGCATTTGCGCGTAAGGTCAGCGATTGGTTTTTACACACGGAAATAAGACCAGCTGGCGGACCACAGCGGGCGGGCTTGGTAGAGCGGTATGGCACTCATAGCCCTGCGTTGATTGCGGCAATTGAAGCGATGGAGAACCATATTGGTGACCCGTTGGAGTTGGGCCATTTGGCGAGCCTCTGCGACCTAAGTCCGCGTCAACTAAATCGTTTATTCAGAGAGAAGATGGGACAAAGCACCATGGTGTTTTATCGAGGACTACGGCTGCAAATCGCCCGTAATTTATTAACCCAGTCAACCTTATCAATTACAGAGATTGCTTTGGCTACAGGGTTTGCAAATTCAGCTCATTTC
>JBMYWL010000326.1:0-1538 GCA_049607365.1 Alphaproteobacteria bacterium
AGCGTAACGCAAGCATTCTGATTATGCCCGTTACGGAAAGCAATCGCGATTACCGTGCAAGCCAACACTTGCACAATGCCTTAAGAGATCGCCTGAACCCAAACGGTATGCCGATCGACCCATTCTACAAACTTCAAGTAGATCTAAGTCAGAACCTTGGCTCAATCGCTGCTGACCTAAACGATGAAACCAGACGTAAGTTCATAGAAGTTCGTGCCGTTTCTAAATTGATCAATGCGCGGAATGGCAGAACACTTTACACAACAAATGCCATCGCCCGTTTGCATTTTGATGTTTTTAACAAGAATTATGATTCATCCCCTGCTTATGTAGCTGCGCAAACCAGCGCATTAAACCAAATTGCAGACGATATAAATCGCGCAATTTCGCTGAGGCTCGCAAAAATTTGATGGTTGATTACTAGTGGCAAAAATCGGCACAGGTGTCGCAGACAAATTCTGCCAAAGTGACCACCCTGAGTGTCACGCCATTCTGGTGTATGGTCCTGATGAAGGCAAAGCACGCGAACGTGCAAAAAACCTGTTAATTGCAGCGGCAGGCAGCCAAGATGACCCCTTTCAGGTGGCCAGAATTAACGCAGCTCAGGTTGATGAAACGTCCAGCCTGTTGGTTGATGAAGCCCTGCAGCTTAGCCTGATGGGTGGGCGACGTGCGGTTATACTGGAAGGTGCCGCTGACGCCCACGTAAGCCAGATCAAGTCTTTACTGCACGAGTCCCTGCCCTTACCAGCACAGGTCATTTTGTTAGCAGGAGAACTTACGCCAAGGTCGAAGCTGCGCAACTTGTTTGACAAGGAAGCCACGCTAGCGAGCATCGCGACATATGTTGACGATCAACGCTCGCTGGGTGATACAATCGCGGACTGGTCACGTACATCCGGTCGTCGTATGTCACGCGAAGCCGAAGCTTTCCTGATCCAAGGTCTTGGTGGTGACCGCGCCCTGACACGACAGGAACTTGAAAAACTCGATCTGTACATGGCCAACGAACCACCGGAGAAAGTGATTGAGCTTGCCGACGTTCAAGCCATCATTGCGGGCCTTAGCACGATTGACACGGATGACGCTTTGTTCGCAGCCTTGGCTGGCAACACAGAGCGGGCACTGATGGAGCTTTCCAAAGCTTTGGATCAAGGCAAAGCGCCTGAAGCTTTGGTTGCTACCTATCTGTATCACCTGACCCGACTTAGCGAAGGTCAAACCAATCTTATGCGTGGGGCAAGCCCGCGGGACGTTGTTGAGGGCATGCGACCACCGGTGTTTTTCCAAAAGAAATCTGCTGTTACAAGCCAGCTGCAAAACCTTGGTAAAGGTCCTTTGTTACAGCGTTTTTATCTGAACGTACTGGAATTGCAAAAACAGGTCCGCGTACAACGTGACCAAGGAAATTTATACTTGGAGCGTTTTTTGATCAGCGTTTCCAGTGCTTGCTCAAGGCGTTAAGCAACATTTTTGTAAAGGATTTAGATGATGAAAACTCACCACATAAAGCTTGTTGTGATTTTAGCCTTGGCTTC
>JBMYWL010000327.1:0-1522 GCA_049607365.1 Alphaproteobacteria bacterium
TCATTGCAGCACGCATGGCATCTGCTAGTTTGTTAGCACCGCTAGTCTATTTTGAAATGATCGGTGCTGTTATTCTGGGGTACTGGATTTTTGGAGATGTACCAGCAATTTTGACTTGGATTGGTATGTCAATTGTTGTGGTTGCTGGCCTACTGCTAATTAAACGACGCCAGATTAGTTGCTAAATCACGTTTATACGGCTCAAAACGACGTTTCTAGTTTTCAACAAAAATCAATGCGTATAAACTATGTTACAAGCTTAAATGGGAGAAATAAAAAAATGAAAAAATTAGCACAACGTATTCTAAGTCGCCGTGGCATGCTGGCAGGAACAGCTGCTGTTGGTGTTTCCTTAACAATTCCAAAAGGTGTGTTTGCAGACGGTGGAAAGTTGAACTTCTACAACTGGGACACTTACATTGGTGAAAACACGATCGAAGATTTCGAAAAAGAAACTGGTGTAAAAGTTCAGTATGACTTGTTTGCTGACAACGCCGAGCTTTTCGCAAAGATGCGCGGTGGAAACCCGGGTTATGATATCATCGTTCCAACAAACGACTTTGTTGAGACCATGATTGAAGAAGACATGTTAATTGCACTTGATCATTCAAAGATCCCCAATATTGCAAACATTGAAGAAGTCTTCATGGATGCAGCTTTTGATCCAGGTCGTAAATTCTCGCTACCTTACATGTGGGGAACAGTTGGTATTGGCTATCGTAAATCTGCGGTTAGCAAGGTTCCAGACAGTTGGGCAGACATTTACGCGTCAGATGAATATGCTGGTCGCATCGCGCTGATGAGTGAGCCAACAACCACGTTACAAATGGCAATGAAAATGAACGGCCATTCAATCAATGATTGGACACCTGAGAATATCGCTGAAGCTGAAGCGACTATTCTGGCACAGAAGAAAAACATTGCAGCGTTTGCAGCTGACAACGGTCAAGATCTACTGCTTGCTGGTGAAGTTGACCTTGCGATGGAGTGGAATGGTGACATTCAGCAAATCGCAGCTGAAGATGATGACATTTCATATGTTGTTCCGAAAGAAGGCGGCCTTATCTGGCAGGATACCATGTGTATTCCAAAGGGTGCCAAGAACATTGAGAACGCACACGCGATGATCAACTACATTCTTGATGCTGAAGTTGGTCGTGACTTGGCCGAGTATGTTGAATACGCAACGCCAAATGCTGCCGCAAAGAAAATCGTTGATCCCGACTATCTTGCTAACCCTGTGATTTTCCCATCTGCTGAAACGCTTGCACGTTGTGAGTCTTCGACAGCCACAACAACTGAAGAAGCAGCGTTGATTGACGCTGCTTGGACACGCATTAAAGCAGCTGGTTAATTAAATTGCTCACCAACCCGTGCAATCACGAAATCTTTTAAAAGAAGCTTTGTGATAAGCATGGAGTTGGCGGGCTTGCAGCTAATAGTCTTATTGGCCCCATGGTTTCGGGGCCAATATTTTTTGTAGAATTATTCAGAGAGAAACAGATGGAATCTTGGCGAAAAA
>JBMYWL010000328.1:0-1517 GCA_049607365.1 Alphaproteobacteria bacterium
TTCCCGGCCGGTCTCCTGCACGTTCAATGCGTGCTATGGCGGCAACCTCTCATCCTTTGGCAACAGAAGCGGCATTAAAAATCATGCGTGACCAAGGCGGTAACGCGGTCGATGCTGCCATTGCTGCAAGTGCCGTTCAAGCAGTTGTTGAGCCACAATCAACAGGAATTGGCGGGGATTGTTTTGCACTGGTTGCGATGAACGGTGGCACAAAAGTTGAGGCTATTAACGGTAGTGGTTGGTCACCAGAAAAGGCGACAATCGCGGCCCTGCAAGCGCTTGGTGTTGGCGATGAAATTGAACAGACAAGCCCGCACGCTGTGACAGTACCAGGTTGTGTGGATGCTTGGGGTAAGTTGCAGAAAAAATTTGGTAAGTTAAATTTTGCTGATGTGTTGGCACCTGCCATATATTACGCAGAAAAGGGGTTCGTTGTTACAGACCGTGTTTCTTGGGACTGGGCATCTAACGTATCCATGTTGAATGGAAATGCTGCAAGTTCAGCCGCTTATTTGGTTGGCGGTGCAGCACCTAAGGCAGGCGCGGTTCATAAACTTGAACAGCTTGGTAAAACACTGCGGATACTGGCAGAAGAGGGCAGTCGTTCCTTTTATTCTGGTTCAGTCGCAGACAACATGGTTGCAAGCTTGAATGCGATTGGCGGCTTACACACACTTGATGATTTCGAGAGCTTTGAAAGTCAGTTCGTCACGCCGATCTCCTTAGATTATAAAGGGTTGAAAATTTGGGAATGCCCGCCAAACGGTCAGGGTGTTATTGCCTTGATGATTTTGAACATATTGGCACAGCTTGAAGATTTGGGTCAGGGTCCCTCATCTGCCAAGCGATTGCACATAGAAGCAGAAGCCGCGCGATTGGCCTATTCTGTTCGGGACCGCATGGTGACAGACCCTGAAAAGGTAGAAGTTCCAGTAGAGTGGATGTTAAGCACCGAGCTTGCAAAACAGCTGGCTGGCGAGATTGATACCAACGCACGTAACAACGACTTACCTGAGATTTCACCAAACCCGCACAAAGACACGGTTTATATTTCTGTGGTCGATGAAGATCGTAATTGTGTATCGCTCATTAATTCTACTTTTCACTCTTTTGGTTCAGGCATCACGTGCCCAGAGACTGGTGTTGTGTTTCAAAACCGTGGCATGAGTTTCTCCATGAAGGCTGAGCATGCCAATGCCTTGGCCCCACGTAAACGACCGATGCACACTATTATTCCGGGCATGATCACCAAGGGCGATAAGGCGGTTGGTCCTTTTGGCGTTATGGGTGGACATTACCAAGCCTTGGGTCATGCACATTTCATAACCGGCATTTCAGACTTTGGTTTGGACCCACAGGAAGCGATCGACATGCCACGTGTTATGTTTGGACCCGGCCAAGAGTTGAATATTGAAGATGCGACGGGACAACGTGTTCGTGACGGCCTTGCTGCGAAGGGGCACAAGTTGGTTCGCCCAGAAACGCCAATTGGTGGCGCCCAAGCTATTTTGATTTCT
>JBMYWL010000329.1:0-1508 GCA_049607365.1 Alphaproteobacteria bacterium
TCGCGATTGTCAGCTGTTTCTGCAAGAATGGTGTCAGCTAAAATATCAGCTTCATCAATGCGGCCTTCTGCTGCAAGCAACGACAAGCGTGCGTCTTGTAAGCCGTCAGATTTCGGGTAACGCGACAGGGTTACAGCCAGCAAATCTGCGGCAACGGCATTGTCTTTGGAAATTTCGGCATGGCGGGCTGCAAGGTAATGTCCGAATGGAGAAGCCCGACGACCGATGCGAATTGGAACTTGAATTGGCTCATCAGCTTTTGCGGCTTTATCTGTCGCGTCCGCTGTAGTCGATTGTGCAGAAACTGTCGCGGGCTCAGCAAGCCCCAAAACGATGCCAAATGCGGCGCAGCACAATGCAATGCAAGATGCCCGCGTCAAAAGGTCAAGAGTATGTTTACGGTCAGCGATTTTGCCAATTACCATTCTGAACAGCCTTCAAATTTATTACTCGTGTTACTAATAACAAATTTGGGGCCAAATAATAGCATTGCCAATTAAATAAAGGTAATGGGCTTCACGAGTTGGTGAAGGCTTGAGGTTCTCTCAAGTCCCTCACCCTGAATTTAGCTCAGGGTGAGGGGTTTTTCTTACATGTTCGGGTACGCTGGACCGCCAGCACCTTCAGGTGTCACCCAGTTGATGTTCTGGGTTGGGTCTTTAATGTCGCATGTTTTGCAGTGAACACAGTTTTGAGCGTTGATTTGCAGGCGCGGCTCGCCTTCGTCTGTCACTATTTCATAAACACCAGCCGGGCAGTAACGCTGTTCTGGCGCGTCGTAAATGGCAAGGTTATGGTCAACAGGCACTGACTCATCTTTTAGTGTCAGGTGAACCGGTTGGTCTTCCTCGTGGTTTGTGCCAGACAAATAAACTGAAGAGTTACGGTCAAACGACACCACACCATCTGGCTTTGGGTAATCGATCTTCGGCATTTTGTCCGCTGGCTTAAGGGATTCGTGGTCCTTGTGGTTCCAACGAAGTGTCCATGGAACAAGTTTCTTCAGGAATTTAAGCTCCAGCCCGCCCAAAGCGAAACCAAATATGCCAAGTTTCATGAAGTACGGGCGGAAGTTGCGAACCGCGCGCAGCTCGTCAAACACCCATGATTTTTTGAATGTGTCTGTGTAGCTGGTAACCTCGTCACCGCCTTCGCTGCCACCGGAAAGGGATGTGAAAACAGCTTCCGCTGCCAACATGCCGGACTTCATCGCGGTGTGACTGCCTTTAATTTTCGGCACGTTCAGGAAGCCCGCAGAACAACCGATCAAAGCACCACCCGGGAAGGTTAGTTTTGGAATAGACTGCAAACCACCTTCGTTGATGGCGCGCGCGCCATAAGCAATGCGCTTGCCGCCTTCAAGCATAGGGCGAATTTTTGCGTGTGTCTTAAAACGCTGGAATTCCTCAAACGGATTGCCAACTTCATTCCACGGAACATAATCCATCATTGGTTTGCAATCTGGTTGTGAAAAATCATCCACACCAAAGCAATCAATGTCATTGTTC
>JBMYWL010000330.1:0-1494 GCA_049607365.1 Alphaproteobacteria bacterium
GTTTTGATGCTGCGGTATCTGTCAATGGCTTTACGTTTTGCTGTCGTAATCAACCAAGCAGCGGGGGAATCCGGGATTCCTGTTTTCCGCCAGCTATCCATTGCAGCTACGACCGCATCTTGTAAGCAGTCCTCAGCAAGCTGCATATTGCCCAAAGACTTTGTCAGTGAAGCCAAAATTCGTCCCCACTCCTCTCGAACGGTTCGCTCTATACTTTGTTCGAGAGGATGGGGTAAGGTCATTATCGTTCAGCAGCCCTAGTTATCCCAAACTACGACTGGACGCACTTCAACACGTCCAAAGGCAGATGACGGAATCATCGCTGCGTATTTCAACGCCTCATCCAAGTCTGTGCAATCTAATAAATAATACCCGCCCAACTGTTCTTTTGTTTCCGCAAAAGGACCATCGACGATTTCAGTTTTGCCAGCTCTAACAGAAACGGTTGTCGCAGTTGCAATTGGTTGCAGCGCATCACCAGATATCATCTTACCATCGTTCTTTACGGTTTCCGTAAAGTCCATGTACCCTTTCATGAATGCGCCAAACTCTTCAGTTCCGTGTTGTGGGCCAGCACCTTCAGTCGAATATATAAGACACATAAATTGCATTGTTTTTTCCTTCGTTGTTGATTTTTAAAAGCTGTTAACAAGAAAGCAAATTCGCTTCTCTATATAGTAGACGATTGAGGAACGTCAAAATCGACATGCCGTGGCAATATATTTTAGAAAAAAGCAAAAAGTTCTTTTGGGCACAAAAAAAGGGGGCCGAAGCCCCCTTTTTAAAAATCACATAAGAATGATCTTTAGAATGTAAGTGTTAAAGAAGCACGTAGCTCAGACTGATCTTTCATCTTAAAGCCGCCGGTTGCGAAACCACCAGCATCAAGGAACAATTCTAGACCTTTGTTAAATTGTTTGTATCCAGCACCAGCAACCAAGCCATCCGCGATTTTGTATTCTGCGCCAACTGACCAAGAGTCATAATTCGCGTCAGAGTAAGCAGCTCCACGGTTTGCCGCTATATTTGCCACTGTTGGCGTTGCGGCTACAGCTGGAGCGGGGTTTGGTGCTGTAGACCAAGGCGCGTTAATTTTACCTTTGTCATAATCAAAAGACAAAGAAATTTCACCCATGTCATAACGACCACCAATGTTCCAATATTTCCTCTCAACATTGTCTTGCCCAGTTGTGACCGTCCCTAGCGAGGTCAAGAACGCATAGTCTGTTGCTTTATCTGTTCCGAAGCTACCTGCCACGGTGAAATCGTTAAACTTCACTTTTGCACCATGCTGCATTGACTTATATGATGAGGCAGCTACGCGTTCGGCTCCTGCAATAGTCGCTTTAACTTCACCACGGTCAGTTCCGCGAGTATAAACTTCATATGATCCACCGTTTAAAGTCTCACCACCGTACAGCACAGTCCAACTTGGTTCAAACGCATCATTTACGCTTACGCCAGCAGCAAATCCACCGAGCTGAAGTCCGTAAG
>JBMYWL010000331.1:0-1491 GCA_049607365.1 Alphaproteobacteria bacterium
TTCTCGCGATCGGGTTCTACAAATTTTTGTACCGTAATTTACAGAAAAAGCGTGTTAGGACAAACAATGAAATGCGGGAAAATGTGAACGCCGAACAAGAACGAAAAATCACAGAAGCCAAAGAACGTGGTGATTTTCATATGTGGGACAAATAGCAACCTGATTAGGTTGATATAGAATCCTCAAATTGCTGATACTTTTTAAACATTAACCATCTGACATAAGGTTAATTTTCCACACGGAAATGCGACTTCAATTATATTGAAGTAAATTCACGGAATTTGAGCCGGTCTCAAAAATTTGAAGTTTTATCTTTTATTAAAATTGAGCCTCAATTACCTTTCGGATGCCGAGAATAATTCGGCCTATAAAACCGGAGGATGAAATGAAAATAAGACATGGTTTGACAGGTGTTGCAGCAGCTACAGCGATTATGCTGGCTTCAGCGGCACAAGCAGAGACATTACGTTTGCTAACTTGGGGCTCTTACGCACCAGACGCGTTGGTTCAAAAGTTCGAAGCAAAATATCCTGACATTGAAGTCGAAGTCACGTTTTCCAACAACGAGGAAATGATTGCGAAGCTTCGTGCGACAGGCGGCGCAGGCTTTGATCTGGCACAGCCAAGTCACGACCGTATTTACGCAGCGCAGCTTGAGTATGACATTTACAAGCCAATGGATTTGTCGAAGATCGATACTTCGGTCATGCAAGCAACTCACCTGGATGGTGTTAAAGCAAACACAACGATTGACGGGGAAGTTTATGCTGTCCCTCACCAATGGGGTACATCTGGCTTAATGGCGAACAAGTCCATGGCGCCAAACTTCAAAGGTTGGGGTGATCTTTGTGATCCGCAATATGCCGGTAAAACGTCAATGCGTCTAAAGCGCACCATTTTGTTAGGCACAGCGTTCTCAATGGGCAAAGACCCGTTCGCAGCTTATGCAGATTTGGACGAGTACCAAAATATTCTTGATGAAGTTGCCGAAAAGCTGATCGCTTGTAAAGCCAACATCAAAGCTTACTGGAAAGGCGGCGACGACCTTTCAGCTATGATGCTTTCAGGCGAAATTGTTGCATCCGAAACTTGGGATTCAACAGCGTACAAACTTTACGGCCAGAACAAAGACATCGTGTTTGTACCACCAGCGACGGGTGCATTGGCTTGGATCGATACATTTGCCCTACCACGTAAAGGTAAAGCAGATGACGCAGCTTACAAATGGATCAACTTTGTTCTTCAGCCTGAAAACGTGTCGATCATGTCTGGCAGCACAGGTGCTATCGCCGCCGTTAACGGTGGTTTAGACCTGTTACCAGCTGACAAAAAAGCAGCTGTTTTGGCGGCCTTCACTGATGAAGACATCTCAAACCTTAAGTTCTTCGCAAACATCCCACCAGGTGTTGAAGATATGGAAGGCAAGACGCTAGAGCGCATTAAAGCAGCAACTGGCGGCTAATCACCATTTATGCAAGGGCGGGACGTTTT
>JBMYWL010000332.1:0-1441 GCA_049607365.1 Alphaproteobacteria bacterium
TTCTTTTTGAGCTGAAGTAATTTTCTTTTGACCAATTGCCATTTCCACAATTGCTAATACCTTAGCATCTTTTTGAGCTGCAATAACGGTTTCAAGATTTCCTCGAGCTTTGATTTCAGCATCAAGCGCTTTCAGTTCAGCCACGTATGCAACGCGATTTTGCTCAAAATAGTTCGAATTTTCAGGCTTTGCTTGTGTCAACGCAGCGGAAATGTTGTTCACATAAATAATCGCAGCTTCAATGCTTTGCCAAGCATGGGGGTCAAACGCACCATGTTCATCTCCGTGATGTTCGTCGTGAGCTTCTCCAAACGCAATTGGCTCCACCCCTGCTGTCGTCACGACCATTTTCCCTTTAAACGCAGCCGCCTCGATTAAACGTTCAAGCCAACCTTCAAACTCTAAGCCGTTCATCACCAGAACTTCGGCGCTGTTAATCGCGCGCGCATCGGCAGGTGTTGGTTGGTAAACATGTGCATCACCGTTTGCACCCACAAGAGTGGTGACTGTAACCTGCTCCCCACCAACGCGTTGTACCATGTCTTGAAGAATGGAAAATGTGGTGACGACAGACAGCTTCTCACTTGCATATGCAGAAGAAGTAAAAGCGGAAAAGGCTGTTAAGGCAGCTGTTGCTGCCCCAAGAACAAAACGACGGCTGTTCATGGATTAAATCTTTCTATGTTAGGAAGCTTTTTTGCGGCATGCGCGATAAAAGCCCGCCCGCTGACCCGAAGATCAACGACAGAGTATAAAAAATGCCAATAACCAAAATAATTGCAGGGCCAGTTGGAAGGCTGAAGTGAAATGAAAGCAGCAATCCACAAGCGCTTGAAACAACCGCGATAACAACTGAAAGCACCACCAAACCACCAATGCTTGCCACCCAAAATCTGGCTGTTGCAGCAGGCAGAATCATAATGCCAACCGCCATAAGTGTGCCGAGTGCTTGAAAGCCCCCAACAAGGTTCATAACTACGAGCATTAGGAATATAAAGTGGGTAACAGCACTTAAGCCGCTTACGGACTTTAGAAACTGTGGGTCGGCGCATTCCATAACCAGTGGGCGAAACAACAAAGCCAAAACCAGCAAAGAGATGCTGGCGATGCTACACAACAAAATTAGTGCTGGGTCATTCAACGCCAAAACCGAACCAAACAACACATGCATCAAGTCAACGTTACTTCCACGTGTGGAAACAATCAAAACACCAACGGCGAGCGAGATTAGGTAAAAAGCAGCAAGGCTTGCGTCTTCTTTCAAAGCTGTGACACGGGTCACAACACCGGACAAAACCGCAACGGTCATGCCAGCGATTAGACCGCCAATTGTCATGGCACCCAGTGACAAGCCAGCAACCAAATACCCAACCGCAGCACCAGGTAAAATGGCGTGTGCCATGGCATCACCCGTCAAGCTCATACGGCGTAACATCAAAAA
>JBMYWL010000333.1:0-1294 GCA_049607365.1 Alphaproteobacteria bacterium
TTGACGTCGATGTCGAAGGCGAAATGCCACTTCTTTGGGTGCTACGTGACGAGTTAAACATTCAAGGTCCAAAATACGGTTGTGGTGTTGCTCAGTGTGGCGCATGCACAGTTCACATAAACGGGGAAGCTGTGCGTTCGTGTCAGGTTGCTGCAGAGGACGTTGACGGACCCGTCACAACAATTGAAGGCATTGGCGACCCCGACAACATGCACGCGGTACAAGCTGCTTGGCTGGAACACCAGGTCGCGCAATGTGGTTATTGCCAAGCTGGGCAAATGATGCAGGCTGCGTCTTTGCTGTCGACGAACCCTGCACCAAATGACGCGCAAATTGATGAGGCTATGTCCGGCAACCTTTGTCGTTGCGGTACATACCCGCGGATTAGGGCCGCTGTGAAAACCGCAGCCCAAAACCTGAAGGGAGCATAAGTCATGGGGAAAATTAAAACCATTGCACGCCGAAGTTTCCTGATTGGTTCCCTCGCGGTTGCTGGCGGTGTCGCCTTTGGCGTTTACAAGTATAAAACGCCGCATGAAAATCCCTTGCTTAAGGATTTATCCGAGGGGCAAGCATCCATAACCCCATGGGTCAAAATCACCAGCTCCGGCATCACAATAATAACCCCGCACACTGACAAGGGCCAGGGTTCGGCCTCCCTTCAGGCCATGTTAATTGCAGAAGAGCTTGACCTGGACTTTGGCCAGTTTGACATCGATTTTGGCGAACCAAGCCCCGCCTATTACAACACGGCCATGGGTGCCGAAGCCGCCCCCTTCCTGTCATCTGACACCAGCTGGACCGCTGAAACAATGCGCGGTGTTATGGGTGGCATGATCAAGCTTTTGGGTATGCAACTAACCGGTGGTTCAAGCACCGTACCTGATGGTTTTGAGAAATTGCGCGTTGCTGGCGCTGTTGCACGAGAAACGCTGAAAGCAGCGGCTTCAAAGAAAAGCGGTGTTGCCGTTTCAAAGTTAAAGACAGAAAAAGGTCACGTCCTTCTGCCGAACGGTGAAAAGCTCGCTTACACAGATTTAGCCAGCATCAGCGCATCAGTCGAGCCTGTACAAGAAGTCAACCTTCGGGACGCCAAAGATTGGCGGTTGATCGGCCAAAACGTCACACGCTTGGATATGCTCGCCAAATCAACTGGCACGCATTCATACGGCATCGACAGCAGCATGGACGGCATGGTCCACGCAACAGTTAAAACAAACCCACGTCGCGGAGGCCTAAAATTCTTCAATGCTTCCAGCGCGTCAAAAATGCGCGGTTTCAAGAAGGCTTTAAA
>JBMYWL010000334.1:0-1275 GCA_049607365.1 Alphaproteobacteria bacterium
AAAAGCTGGACGGCATGTGGGAATGCGTTTTGTGTTTCTGTTGTTCAACATCGTGCCCGTCGTATTGGTGGAACGGTGACAAGTACTTGGGCCCTGCGGTTTTGCTACAGGCTTACCGCTGGATCGCTGATACACGTGACACAGCGACAGACGAGCGCCTAGACGCACTTGAAGATCCATTTAAGCTGTATCGTTGTCACACGATTATGAACTGTACCAAGACGTGTCCTAAGGGTCTTAACCCTGCCAAGGCCATTGCTGAAATTAAAAAGATGATCCACGAACGTCAGGCTTAAACCTTACATTTGCGGAACATATATACGATAGAGCTTCTCGATACATCGGTCGAACTGCGTTCGACAAAAGTATCGAGAACTGAAAACTGAACTCAGTCACTATTGCTTTAAGCTTTAGAAAACCGTCCCCAATTATTTGACCAACACAGGTGGTGGTTGCATCTCGGTGAAGGCAGCGCAGACTACGTCTTTACGTTCGCCGCATGAAGTTTCACATGAATTTACCAAACTAATCAGCGATTTTTCAAGCTCTACTAAGTCAGCGATTTTCATCTTAACATCATTAATACGACTGAGTGCAATGTCTTTAGAAGTTTGGCAATCCGTACTTGACCCACTCGGAACAGATAAAAGAGCACGAACTTGATTTGTTGAAAACCCAAATGCGCGAGAGCGACGGATGAAAGTCAACTTTTCAACTATGTCACGTTCATAACGGCGTTGACCACTAAGATTTCGATGCGCTTTCGGTAACAATTTGATTTGTTCATAGTAGCGAATTGTCGGTGTTGAAACGCTGCAAGCCTTGGCCAATTCCCCGATGGTTAGCATGTTGTTAGACCAGTCATAAATAACCCCTTGCACTTCAAGTTACTTTAACAAGTAGACTGCTTTCATCATTTATGGAAGGAAACAAACGTTGTTAGATAAACTTAAAAAATACGCACCTAAACTAGTACTTGTTGGGGTTGCTGCTTGCTCTGTCTGTGCCATTCCACTTGCAATACCATTCATTGTGGCCTTTGCAGGTGGTGGTGCGTTCGTCGCTGGAAAGTGGGCAATTGGTAGCGTTTTTGTTCTGGGATTAGCCTATTTTGTGATCAAGCGAAGGCAAAAGAAATGTAGCTGCTCTACATAGTACAACTAAATTTTACTGTCAGCCTGGGCACTTATTGATCTGGGTTTCATCACAAACAGGGAACAGGAAGGTTAATTCTGTTCCAACGCTTTTGTAGCCCAATAGGCAGATGTCAAATCT
>JBMYWL010000335.1:0-1218 GCA_049607365.1 Alphaproteobacteria bacterium
TGGGCAGTATTTCGGCACTTCAGGAACGTCTGTTTTTAATCGAGAAACGAATTGAAAATGTTGAGGACCTGAGTTTCAGACAACTGCGGGTCATTCGCGAAGATATACAAGTGTTTGAGTCTGAAATGCACCTTTATCCGCGTGTCGCCGCCATGGGTCAGGACGCGAATGTTCGCACCATACGTGAACGTGCAACAGCCATTTATCAACGGATTACCTTTGCCATCATTGGCATCTTGCTTTTGGGTTCTTTCTTGTTCTTCCTTTTAGTGTGGGAACGCAAACGCGCCCAGTCTTCAGAAAATACCCTCGCCAGCGCAGTTTCTACCATGCCGGATGCTTTTGCACTGTTTGATGCAGATGATCGTTTGGTCATGAGTAACTCTAGGTTTTACGAAGATTTGGGTTTTTCGGACAAAGAACAGGTTTTAGGTACGTCTTACACAGATTTGTTTCGTCGTTCGGCAGATTTGGGCGCGTTTACAAATGCCGAACAAAACGAGAGTTCGTGGGTTAACCAACGTCAGAAAACCCACAGAGACAAGGGGCCAGCTGTGCAAGAGCAGTTGTCAGATGGTCGTTGGGTACGTTTGGCTGAAAAGGCAACGCCTTCGGGTGGCACAATTTTAATTTCAACAGACATCAGTGAAGTTAAAAACCGTGAAAACGAGCTGTTAAAAGCAAAAGAACAAGCTGAAGCGGGCGATCGCGCCAAGTCAGACTTTTTGGCGATGATGAGCCACGAGATTAGAACACCCATGAATGGGGTGTTGGGCATGACCTCCATGCTTATGGAAACTGAACTGAACAAACAGCAACAGTTCTACGCTCAGACGGCGACTGACTCTGCACACAGCCTGTTAACCATTCTTGACGATATTCTGGATTTGTCCAAGTTTGAGTCTGGCAAAATGGTGTTTGAAGAACTGCCGTTTGATTTAGCACCTTTGGCTAGTGGCTCTATAGATTTAATGAGCGCTACAGCAGATGAAAAAGGATTAGACCTAAAGCTGGATCTTCACCCGAATTTGCCGAAACGGTTGGTGGCAGACCCATCTCGTTTACGTCAGGTTTTGCTCAACTTGCTTGGAAATGCCATTAAGTTCACGCGTGATGGTTCAGTTACTTTACGCGTGCTGCCCGACGCGACACCCAAAAAACTTGGTGACACAACTCAGCACCAGCTGCGGTTTGAAATTCAGGACACAGGCATCGGCA
>JBMYWL010000336.1:0-1093 GCA_049607365.1 Alphaproteobacteria bacterium
ATATGTGTAGAACTCAACAAAGGAGGGATAAAAGAAAAGGGTTAGAGTATTGTCATTAAATAAATACAATTTCCCTTCGCTGGACTTGATCCAGCGTCCAGTGAAAGTTTTAAGCTTCACAACTGGACCCTTGATTAAATCAAGGGTTGGAACAGAACGGGAAAGCTAAACTGAAAGCCAAAGTCATAGTTGTTTAACTACGCCTTTTCTTTACCTAAACCGACCGAGTGAAAGCCGCCATCGACACTGTGAACACAACCGGTCACACCGGATGAAAGGTCCGACAAGAAATACAAACCAACGCGGCCAACTTCGTCCGTTGTTGCGTTTCGACCCAAAGGTGCCAGATCAGCACTTTCGCTGTAAATGCGACGACCTGTTGAGATTGCTGCACCAGAAATTGTTTTCAATGGGCCAGGCGAAACTGCGTTTATGCGAATGCCTTTTGGTCCAAGATCGCCCGCCAAGTAACGAACCGATGCTTCAAGACCAGCTTTTGCAACACCCATGACGTTGTAGGCTGGAAGGGTACGGCGCGAACCAATGAACGTCAGCGTAATCATAGATCCACCAGCCTTCATTAAAGGTTCAGCACGTTGCGCGATTTCCGTTAGTGAAAAACAGGAAATGAGCATGGCACGCTGAAAATTCTCGCGGCTTGTATCAACGTACTGACCCTTAAGTTCATTTCGGTCAGCGTAAGCAAGCGAGTGAACCACAAAGTCCAGTTCACCCCATGTTTCTTTCAGTGTGGCAAACATGCTGTCCATGCTGGCTTCATGCTCAACATCACACTCCAGCAGCAGTTCGGCACCAAGCTCGTCCGCCAAAGGCTTTACGCGCTTCAACATGCCTTCGTTTTGATACGAAATGGCAACTTCACCACCTTGTGCGACGATCTGTTGTGCGATGCTGTAAGCCGCTGAATTTGCATTGGCGATACCAAGAACAAGGCCGCGCTTGCCCTTCATAAGGCCAACATTTGCGAGTGGAGTTTGATCGGTTGCGCTCATTTGTTTTTAACCTCTTCGATCCCCGCACTTGATGCGGGGTCCATGTTTCAACTATCTGTGGCCCTAACAAGAATGGACCC
>JBMYWL010000337.1:0-1078 GCA_049607365.1 Alphaproteobacteria bacterium
TGGAGCCGACAATGGATGCCTTGTTAAAACAAGCTGGGGATTGAAACTATGATCGCTCAAACGTAATAAGCGCAACACCCAAAATGACGACACCGCCGCCGAATATCTTCGAAATTGAAAGCTCCTCACCCAAGAACAGTGTGCCGCCAATTACCGCGAACACAGGCAGTAGCAACAGGAAGGGGGCGACGCGACCAACGTCATGCGCGCGTATAAGAGTGTTCCAAAAATAATAGCCAAGCGCGGTCATTATCAGGCCTAAATAAACCACTGCTGCCCAGACAATTGGTTCAGCGTTTTGGATAGCCACAATCTGATTGTCTTCAAACAGAAAGGACATGAGCAGAAGTTGTGGAGCGGCAAAAACAGCAATCCATGCCGTTACAGTGACACCGTTGATGTCCTTTAGCTTTCTAATGAAGACTTGTCCCAAAGCCCAAGCGAATGCTCCGCCTATGACCAGCAAAATTGACGACCAGCTGCCGGGTGCGTTAACACGCTCGGCGATTAGACCAACGCCGATAAATGCGATTGCGATGCCGCACCATTTTTGCAGGCTGGGTTTTTCGCCCAGCATAAACGCGCCCAAAATGACCAAGAACGGCACTTCTAACTGAACGACCAAAGCCGCTATTCCTGCGTCCAAACCTTTTAAGCCAGTGAAGGTTAGGCTGTATTGAATGGCCGCAGCGATAATAGCGATGAAAAACAGTTGGTACATGTTTTTGCGGGGAATTGGCACGAACCAGACCATGACCATTGCCGTTAGTGTGAAACGCATGGACATAAGCAAAATAGGTGGAAAATCAGCAATTGCATCTTTGGTGATGACAATGCCCATGCCCCAAATCATGGGAACCGCTAAGGCCATCAATATTTCAATTTTCGACAGTTTCATCACGACTAATCCAATTGTGGTCACTTAACAACGTTAATGACTGCGTATGAAAGAAACTGATCTATATGCGCCTGTTAAAGCGTTTCTTGAAGGACAGGGCTATGAAGTTAAGGCCGAGGTCAAGGAGTGCGACGTTTTCGCCCTGCAAGACGGCAGCGATGAACCCTTGATCGTTGAGCT
>JBMYWL010000338.1:0-837 GCA_049607365.1 Alphaproteobacteria bacterium
CCGCCATGACTTCGCGATCAGAGCAAAGGATAACCTCTGCATAGTCACGCCAAGCAGCAAACGCGTTGTCACGGTTTGTTTCCGGCAAGTCTTCGATAAGGCCCGGGACCAAATCCATGACTTTCTGAGCAAGTGCTTTGTCGTCAGTTACCAACCAAACTGGGGAGTTATAACCGTGCTCTGCTTGAGACACGAGGTCAGTTGCAACGATGTGCGCATCCGCAGTTGCATCAGCCAAAATCAAACTATCAGTAGGACCAGCGAACATGTCGATGCCAACACGACCGAACAAGATGCGCTTGGCTTCTGCCACGAACTGGTTACCTGGACCCACAAGTATGTTCGCTTTTGGTAGACCGAACAAGCCAAATGCCATTGCGGCAACGCCTTGAACACCGCCCATAGCCATGATTTTGTCAGCGCCGCAAATGTGTGCGGCATAAACGATTGCGGGGTTCACACCAATTTCAGGACGTGGAGGTGAACAAGCCACGATGTGGCTGCAACCAGCAACCTTCGCCGTTGTCACTGTCATGATCGCACTGGCAATGTGGCTGTAACGGCCGCCAGGTACGTAACAACCAGCAGCAGCGATTGGCACTACTTTTTGACCCGCGATCATGCCCGGTTGAATTTCCAATTCAACGTCTGTCAAAGTGCCTTTTTGGGCTTCAGCAAAACGACGAACGTTATCGTGTGCGAAACGAATGTCGGCTTTCAACTTCTCTGGCACCAAAGCGCTTGCTGCTTCGATGTCCTCAGCCGTCAGCATTACGTTGCCTTCGTATTTGTCGAACTTGGCAGCATATTCCAAAGCTTTGGCGTCACCACCAGCTT
>JBMYWL010000339.1:0-797 GCA_049607365.1 Alphaproteobacteria bacterium
TCTAATATTTGGCAACTTTGTGTGCATTTCCTAACGGAGAGAACAGGAATTGAACCTGCGAAGTTTTTACACCCGACTGTTTTCAAGACAGCTTCCTCGACCAACCGGACCCTCTCCTATCGAATTTCAAAGTTCATTTTACGAACTTTACGTTGTCGTCTTTGTTCTTGCCACTCAATATCTTGTTGAGTTAGAACACCCTTTTTATCTTTAGGTTGATTGAAGTTTAACATAACAACCTCTGATAAGTCAACCGCAGATATTTTATCTCCACGAATCGTTGCCATATTTGGGCAACCACAAGAAACCGTCTTACTTGGATGCCCTTCCAATTCCTTCCCACAGGAACGACACCTTACTTTTATTCTGTCCATCGTAAAACAATATACGTCTTCAGTTTTACGATTATTTATATGGGAGATACCGGGTTCGAACCAGTGACACCCTCGGTGTAAACGAGATGCTCTACCACTGAGCTAATCTCCCCTATCTTTACATTCTAGCATATACTCTACGGTTTTGGCAACATCTTCCATTGCATCACGCAACATCGGTTGTTGTCCAGAGTGTTGTTCAGTCTTAGTGACGCCGTTTCTCCACTCTTCTACAAGTGTCCAACGCCACTGAGACATGCTCTTTGAATACCAAAGATTAATCTTCATTAGGCAACCGAGATTCCAATGTATCTAGTCTACCTTGTAATCTGGCAATTTCAAGAGTCAACTGCATATGCTCACTCTCCATATCTTCTAGACGATACTGAAGACGTTCTACAAGATCATAGAGAGTTTTACATT
>JBMYWL010000340.1:0-761 GCA_049607365.1 Alphaproteobacteria bacterium
GCTCAGCACAAGGGTGTGAGCACCGTTTTACATGAACAAAACTCGGTCATGGGCAAGGCGAACAGACTGATTGCAAAAGACGCCACCGCTGTTGCGACCTCGTTTGAAACAACGATTGGTGCGCCTGAAAAATCGATACATACAGGAAACCCTGTTCGGGCAGATATTGAAGCCGTGGGTGCGTTGGACTTTGTGGCGCCAACCAATGCAGGCAAAATTCACATCTTGGTTATTGGCGGCAGTTTAGGCGCAGCATTTTTGTCGAAAACTATTCCGGCTGCTCTGAGTGCTTTACCTGCAGAAACCCGCGCTCGTTTGGTGGTTAAACAACAGGCCAGAGGCGAAGACCTGACTTATGTCAAGGAAGCCTACCCCAAGGCTGGAATTGAAGCAGAGGTCTTACCTTTCATCGACGACGTTGCCGACTCCTTATCAACTTGCCATCTGGTTATTTGCCGTGCGGGTGCGACGTCAGTTGCAGAAATAGCAGCTGCAGGGCGTCCGGCGATATTTGTACCGCTGGATATACACGCAGACCGCCATCAAGTTATCAACGCAGAGTCATTGGCGAACCAAAGTGCGGCTTGGGTGCAACCCCAATCAGAAACTTCTCCCGAGATATTGACGGGGCTTATCGCTGGCTTGATTGAAAACCCCAACACGTTAAAAGAAGTGGCTAATAAAGCTAAATCTTTAGCCAAAACAAAATCTGCAAAAGCTTTGCATGATTTGACCTTATCAATTTCTGATTAGTGGAACAA
>JBMYWL010000341.1:0-745 GCA_049607365.1 Alphaproteobacteria bacterium
ACCCAAAAAACCTGGGTCAAAACCTGAGCCCTCAGCCCTGTATATGGAGCTGTTAAACCTTAGATACCCTGATCAAAAACCAACAAATCAGGCGCAAAAAACAACACGAAAAACGGCCACCAATAAGGATCTTCCTGCCAAACAGCCTACAAGAAAGGTCGTTGTAACTGCCCAAAATCAAGCTTTAACCCCCGAAAAACAGTCTGTAACTCGCATTATTCCCCAGTCTAAACCTTGGGTTTCAGAGGCATCTGATGTGCCTGATGCCCCTGAAAAAATACAGGAAGAAGCAAAACCAATTCCCTCCAAGCCTGTGGCGACATTGAAAATTAGACCATCAAACCACATGCTGGGTCTGACCGTTGTAAAACAAAAAAAGCAGGACGCAGCAAAAGCAGAAGCCAAAAAGGCCAAAAGCAAAAAGAAGAAGACAAAGTCCAAAAAGAAGAAAAGCAAAGGAAGGCGTGCGCCACCAACCCAGCACGCAAACCAAAGTTCTTATGCTTGTCAGCAAGCCTTGTCTCGGTTTGATGTTGCCTACACCCCAATCTCTGACATTTCAACCGGAAGCGGCTGCGAACTTCGCAACGGCGTTTCCGTTTCTCGCATTCAGGGTGTAGAGATTAGACCGGCCGCCAAATTAAACTGTGACATGGTTGTGCGCACAGCTGACTTTATAAACAGGGCACAAGACGCAGCTTCAACTTACATGGGTGCCCGAATTGAAAGCCTTCACCACATGAGC
>JBMYWL010000342.1:0-732 GCA_049607365.1 Alphaproteobacteria bacterium
GCTTTAATTCCATTTTTGGGCGGAAAAAATCCCGGCAAAAATTTGACCCTATTAGTTTTTTATGAATTATTATTCGCCCACCCTTTACAAAGAAATCCTAGAGTGCTACAATTATGAGACCAGAAACCCGACAATCCATGGAAATGTTGTTTTCCGCAAAATGGAATTTACCAGAAGCAGCAGATAATTGTGGTCTGACGTACAAAGAGATGAAAATTACTTTTAATGAGTATTGTCGTCTCAATCCACCAACCTACGATAAACTGGGTAATCCTATTACCTAATTTTTTGGGTAGATGTCCGAGTGGTTAAAGGAGACGGACTGTAAATCCGTTGGCTATGCCTACGTTGGTTCAAATCCAACTCTACCCACCTTGCGAGTATGGCGGAATCGGTAGACGCATCAGACTTAAAATCTGCTGTCCATTAGGACGTGGGAGTTCAAGTCTCCCTACTCGTATTATGAATTGAGTGTTTTATTATTCGTTGTTAGAATACTACCTAATACGAAACATACATGCCACTTACACCAACCAAATACGACAAAATATATGTCAAATCCAGAAATCCTTACAAGACTCCTGAACCCCAGATATATAATGATGAGAAGGAAATACAACTTAGATTGTATTTTCGGTGTGAAAGCAGTCACTACACAAAACACATGAAAGTCAATTTCTGGTATTCCAACGATATGGAAGAATGGAGATGGACACTCACTTCTGATGAAAA
>JBMYWL010000343.1:0-715 GCA_049607365.1 Alphaproteobacteria bacterium
AAGACTTTTTCGCTTAGCCGATCGCAATTTTTTTGGTTTCTTCGTAGACGGACCCGTCATCGTCGTACCATGTGAATTTGAACTCACCGGCCTCAGGCACAGTTGCTTCAAACTGGATATACGGGTTTGTCGAAATTGCTGGCTCCAAAGTCACGTCGATCACGCTTTGACCATTAAATTCAGCCGTGAAACGGTTGATGATCGAACGCGGGATCTTGTTGCCTTCTTTGTCTTTACGCTGACCAGATTCCATCTTGTGGCTGATAAGCGTTTTGATCGTGATGGCCTCGCCAGCTTCTGCCTTTTTCGGGACCTTGACGCGGGGTTTTACACCAGATGCCATGTTTTCTAACTCCTGAGTTTAGCCGCCGCAGCCGCCGATTGTTACTTTTACAGTCGAAGCTGCACGAACGAAGCTGCCATCGGCCATTTTGGCGACGGCTACAACGTCCTGCGTTCCGGCCAGACGGATGCGCGTGGATGCGGATTGCGCGGCCGCGAGTGGGCCAAAGTTGAACTGCGCCACACCCGGTGTTGGGTTACCTGTAGCCAAGACCATGATCGATGCCGCACCAGGCGCATCGACAGAAACAGGGACCGTGTTGCCGTTTTCAGCAATCTCGGGTGCTGTCAGTGTCAAACCACCCTCGCCCACATCCGCGCCACCTGTGAAAGCAGCAATCGCGTCATCGGCAGCAGCATTAACTTGGAAAGG
>JBMYWL010000344.1:0-710 GCA_049607365.1 Alphaproteobacteria bacterium
TGTTTAAAGCGATCGGCAAACGCCTGTTCGGCTCTGCAAATGACCGCTACGTCAAGACTCTTGGCCCAATTGTTGATCAGATCAACAGTCTTGAAGCTGAAATAAAATCCTTAAGCGATGAGCAGCTACTGGGAAAAACAGAAGAGTTCCGTGGGCGAATTGAAAAAGGTGAAACCCTTGATTCATTATTGCCGGAAGCATTTGCAGTTGTCAGAGAAGCTGCCGTACGTGTTTATGGCATGCGCCACTTTGACGTTCAGCTTATGGGCGGAATTGTTTTGCACCGTGGTGAAATTGCGGAAATGCGCACTGGTGAAGGTAAAACCTTAACCGGAACTCTACCCATTTATCTGAACGCATTGAGCGGTAAAGGCGTTCACGTAGTTACTGTGAATGACTATCTCGCTACGCGTGACTCCGCTGAAATGGGCCAGATCTTTGCATTTTTGGGCATGTCCACGGGTTGTGTTGTTCCAGATGTTGAAGGCGAAGAGCGCATGCGTGCCTATGCCTGCGACGTGACATACGCAACAAACAACGAAATTGGTTTTGACTATCTACGTGACAACATGAAGTTCCGTTTGGACGAAATGGTTCAGCGTGATTTCAATTTCGCGATTGTTGACGAAGTTGACTCAATTCTAATCGATGAAGCCAGAACACCCCTGATCATTTCAGGTCCAGCTGAAGATTCCTCAGAACTTTATAAC
>JBMYWL010000345.1:0-691 GCA_049607365.1 Alphaproteobacteria bacterium
TTAGCTGGGAAACGGTAGAGGAAATAGAAGCAAGACCAGAAGTCAAATGGGTCGTGCCAATCGCGCTTGGCGACAGCCACCGTGGTTTTAGGGTCATGGGTACCAGTCAGGCCTATTTCCAGCACTTTCGCTACAGAAAGAAACAAAAACTCGACTTTAAAGCGGGAACCCAGTTCGATGATCTGTTTGAAGCGGTCATTGGATACAGTGTCGCCAAAGACCTTGGTTACGAAGTCGGGGCAAAAATAACCTTGGACCACGGTACTGGGCGCGTCAGCTTGGGCGCTGACCACGCAGACAAACCCTTTATTGTTTCAGGCATTTTAGCGCCAACCGGAACACCAGTTGACCGCACAATCCACGTTAGCATGCAAGCAATTGAGGCTATTCACATCGGTTGGGAAACTGGTGCTGCGCCACGCGGAGCAAATGTTAAATCAGCTGAGCAAGTACGCCACATGGACCTGAAACCCAAGTCGGCAACAGCACTTTTTGTTGGTCTAAAGTCGCGCATTATGACCTTTTCCCTGCAACGTTGGATAAATACATACAATGAAGAAGCCATAAGTGCCGTTATCCCCGGTGTGGCGTTCGCACAACTTTGGAGAATTCTGGCAAATGTTGAAATAGCCCTGCTCGCTATTTCGGCCATGGTTGTGTTCACCGCTTTGTTGGGTATGGTCATTTCCGT
>JBMYWL010000346.1:0-661 GCA_049607365.1 Alphaproteobacteria bacterium
CTGCATGTTTTAACAAACGACGTGACTGAGCACGAGGTCGATGACTTAATTGTCGAAAATGGAACTTGCCCAATGGATGAAGTTTATTTCGATCTTAAAAGTAAGGCCATGAACTTAGGTCAATTAGATCAGGAAGCACTGATAAACGGTCAAAATCCATTCAAGGAATTCAACCCAACTGGCAAATTTCATTTAGCACGCGTGGGGGACGCTATTTCAAGTCGAAATATGCATGCCGCAATTTTTGATGCCTTGCGTATCTGCGTGAATTATTGAGTTTTCAGAACTGCCTTTGACAAAAACTCGACCATTTCACCGCGCCAAATTTGGTTGGTTAAACATATGGGTTGGCCTTGAGCATCGTGGTTAATCTGATTTTGTTCTATACCGATTTGGTATGGCATAACACCAAGCCATGTGGCCTCTGTTTGGTTTAACGCGCGCATTTTAATGCTAATGTCGGCCGAATGACACAGGACGCTAAACCTATCTGTTGGGTTTTGAACCGCCTGTGGATGTTCAGCGCTAATTAATTCGGTTTCCAGAAAAATGGTGTGGTCTTCACGCTTAAACAAGCGTGTGTTGATGATTATGTCTGCCCCTAATGCAAGGTTAAGTTTTGTGGCAGTTGTTTGGTTGACAGGCTCTTGTTTACTATCAA
>JBMYWL010000347.1:0-650 GCA_049607365.1 Alphaproteobacteria bacterium
TAGGGGAACCTGGGGCTGGATCACCTCCTTATAAACGAAGTTACACCTTCGAAGTGTTCACACAAATAATTAATTACGAATAATGAGCGAGAAAGCTGCAAGCTGTTGGTTACATTCGAGAGTTTGTAGCATAAACGATAGGCCTGTAGCTCAGCTGGTTAGAGCGCACCCCTGATAAGGGTGAGGTCGGCAGTTCAAGTCTGCCCAGGCCTACCAAATCATTGATTTGGACCAACGTTTTAATGACGTGACTTCAGTATGGGGCTATAGCTCAGCTGGGAGAGCGCTTGATTTGCATTCAAGAGGTCCGCGGTTCGATCCCGCGTAGCTCCACCACTTCTTCTGCTATGAACAAGAATGCTAAAGATTACATTCAAATCTGAGAGATTAGATTAGAGTTTAATGTTTAGTATTTTTTATAAATACACTGCTCTTTAACAAATTGGAAAGCTGATAAATTAAGGTAAACATTATTGTTTATTTAAATTGTTATTCAACAAATTAAAAAATAATTTTGATTATCACTGTAAGAGAAAACTCAAGCGTTATTTATGTCAGGTTCTTGACCTTATACAAGTCAAGTAACCAATAAATATGACACATAATATACGACTGAATTTGCGAGAGCATTTAAGGTTGTATGGTTAAGT
>JBMYWL010000348.1:0-645 GCA_049607365.1 Alphaproteobacteria bacterium
TGTACAAAAGCAGCAGAATGGCTTGCAGCCGATCTAGCGAGTATGGGTTTTGATGCCAGAACAATTCCAGCTGTCGGCAAGCCATATGTTTATGCTGAAGCTATTCGTGACCCCGACTTACCAACTGTACTTTTTTATGGACACTACGATGTTCAACCTGTCGATCCGCTAGAGCTTTGGGACACTGACCCCTTTGTGGCTAAATTAGACGATGGTAAAATTGTAGCGCGAGGTTCGAGTGATGACAAAGGTCAGGTTATGACCTTTGTAGAGGCATGCCGAGCATGGTTTCAGGAAGATGGGCAACTTCCCATTAACGTTAAGGTCATAATTGAAGGTGAAGAGGAAAGCGGTAGCATTAGTTTAGCGCCGTTCCTTGAAGAACACGGGGATCTGTTAAAAGCTGACGTTGCTTTGATTTGTGACACATCCATGTGGTCAAGCGATACTCCTGCGATAACCATGCGCTTGCGTGGATTGGTTCAGCAGGAGGTTATTATTTCAGGACCAAGTCATGATCTGCACTCAGGTGGATTTGGTGGTCCTGTTCGTAATCCAATACATGTGGCATCAAAAATCGTTGGTGAATTACATGATGACCAAGGGGTTATTCAGGTTCCAGGCTTTTATGATGGGTTGGTGGAA
>JBMYWL010000349.1:0-640 GCA_049607365.1 Alphaproteobacteria bacterium
CTGGGTTCTTACGTTTGATGTTAGCCCAAGGATTCTGCGTAGCATGTTCCATCTGTATAGCATAGTTGTACACCCTACTTGCACAGGTAGCTGCATGATTAGCAAAGCTGACGCCACGTTTCACCCAATCCTCGTAGGCTTGCTTGGCAATCTTGGTTGTAACCTTGTCATACCTACGCCAGCCCATAGTCTGGTGCAGTATGGTCAAGAAATATCTGTAGTCAACTTTAGTTGTATCACGTAACATACTGAAATCATTAGACTGATAGTAATAGTTAATCAGATCTGTGACTTTGCTGCTTGGCTTGATACGTATGATCGACAGTTGTTCCTCTCTCCATTTGTCAATGTTATCATTGTGTTGTTTAACTATCTTACGAACTTGCTTTAAGTCACAACCATAAGACTCTCTTTTTACTACACCTTCATCGACTAATATCTGTGGTGGATTGAAACGGTAGGAGATGTCACCCGAAGATGACACCTGTTCCTGTACATAACGTGGTAGTTTACTCATGTGTTACCCTCATTTAGATGGTGTTTTTCTTCAACTGTTTTTATTGCATGACAATTAGCACACAATACTTCGCACTTCCTTATCTCCTCTTTTACTTTTGCCCACGATTTAAGTTTACTAACA
>JBMYWL010000350.1:0-608 GCA_049607365.1 Alphaproteobacteria bacterium
TGTGAATGCTTCTGGCATCATTCATTGCCTGTTGGTTTAGATTGTTCTACGTGGAGCCGTGGCGACATTTCCTCCAAAGCATCCATTATGGCAATCGGACAATAATCTTTAACCGCCTCTGATGCCTTGGCAATAATATTTTTTGTCCCTGTGCCTTTTTCTCTTTTGAAAGCATCGTCAATAACAATACGAACCGCTTCAACACGTCGTCGATGCAAGCAATAACTTCTCCTGCTCATTACAAACCTACCTGTGATCTAAGCTCAGCCATTCGTGATTTCATGCGACCGCCGTTAGTGTTTTCCACGGCAGCGGCCTGCGGTCTTCGTTTGCCGTGAACTGTAGAGATGATTTATCGAACCAAAAGTAAAACGCGCCTTCGAATTCATCATGACGTTGCTTGTCGATGATCAGACATTGCTCTGGTCGTTCAAGCGCTTTCATGTCGTCGCTGGATAGCGGTGCGCCGTTCTCTCGCTTAAGCAGCGCATCAGCGGTCTGCTTGTCTTTCCAGACGATGAACACGTTATCAACAAGGTTTGTTAAATCCGCACCACCTGAGACTTGATACTTTCCAGGTCTTTGCATTTCGCCCTTGTCCGGTTTTT
>JBMYWL010000351.1:0-607 GCA_049607365.1 Alphaproteobacteria bacterium
AGCAGCATAATAACCGACAACGCGATAGATAGAATGGTCAGAACAGCTGTGGTTTTGCGGTTTTTTAAGCTTTGCCAAGCTAGGCTTAAGGCGATCATTGTGTTTCAGCCGTTGTTGTGACGTGACAGACATCGCGCAGGTCCAGAACGCGATCAAATTTGCTAGCAACGCGTTGGTCGTGAGTAACAAGAAGTAAGGTTGCCCCTCTTTGATCTGCTTGTTGAAACAAAAGATCCAAAAACTCCTGTTGACGACCTTCATCAAGCGAAGACGTGGGTTCATCTGCAATAATTATGGGGGCTTCGCCAACAAAGGCACGGGCTGCAGCTACACGCTGCTGTTGGCCAACGGATAAATCAGCAACAGGCATTTTACCCATGCTTTCAGGTGGCATGTCCAAGGCTGTTAGCATTTTATGCGCACGTTTCAATTTGTCAGCCATCTTCAGTTTCCTGTGTTGTGAAAACTGCAGCGCCAACACGACGTTCTCCGTCACTGAAAGGTAGGGTAACAAGTTGAATTGCTGAAAAATAATACCCAAATTTTCTGCACGAAATTGGTCGCGCTTTCGGGTAGACATGGCCCCCAAATCATTTCCCAATACATT
>JBMYWL010000352.1:0-565 GCA_049607365.1 Alphaproteobacteria bacterium
CTGGCCCCGAAGGCATGCGAAAAGCGGCGTATCGTAAGTGGAGCATTAAAGGAGCTGCTGCAAAAACCACCGCAGAGGGTGGCGATGACTTCGCAATGATGAGCGAAACCCTGACACGTCGTTTTAAAAGGGGGATTAACGAGCGCAACGCCTTAGCTGAAAAAGGTGAAGCAGACCCCAATTGGCCAGACATCGTAATGTTAGATGGCGGTAAAGGTCAGTTGTCCGCGGTTCAGCAGGTTTTCGATGAATTACAGGTAACCGACGTAACCCTATGCGCAATCGCAAAGGGAACTGATAGAGATGCGGGTCGTGAAACCATTTTCATGGCTGGGCAAACACCTTTCAAACTAGAGCACAATGACCCAGTCCTGTTTTTCATTCAGAGATTAAGAGATGAAGCACACAGATTTGCGATTGGGACCCATCGTGCAAAACGTGCGAAATCAATGAGTAAATCTGCATTGGATGAGGTTCCGGGCATTGGCCCAAAACGCAAGAAGGCCTTGCTCCTTCACTTTGGATCAGCAAAAGCTGTCACTCGAGCAGGGCTTCAAGATTTAAG
>JBMYWL010000353.1:0-534 GCA_049607365.1 Alphaproteobacteria bacterium
TTTTGGGTAAGGACGCTAACTGTGGCGCATGGATTAAGCGTTTCCGTGCACCAGCACCAGAAGGCGAAGGCCGCCAGCGTCGCGTAAGCCGCCGCACAAAGGCAGCATAAAATTGGTATAAAACAGCTTTTCTGAATTGCGATCCCCGCACTTGTTGCGGGGTCCATTTGAAATACGGTTTGCGACATGGACCCCGTAATAAATACGGGGTTCTAAAGTTTAAAGTTATCGATAATTTTTTAACGTCAAAGAGCCCATAAATGAGCGAAAAAGAACAGACACCAACGAAAACCAGTGAAACCCCAAAATCAAACGAAGCTTTGGTGGTTTTCACGCCCTCCGGTAAACGGGGGAATTTCCCTGTTGGTACGCCTGTTCTTCAAGCTGCACGAAAGCTTGGCGTTGACATTGACAGCCTCTGCGGTGGCAACGCCATGTGTGGACGCTGTCAAATTACCATCGGCGAAGGTGAATTCGCCAAGCATGGTCTAAGCTCCTCCACAGATCACGTATCTGACGAAAACAAAGTTGAGC
>JBMYWL010000354.1:0-520 GCA_049607365.1 Alphaproteobacteria bacterium
TCGAACAGCGTATGGCGGCACTTGAAGGTGGCGAGGATGCGTTCGCGACGGCCTCGGGGATGGCGGCGGTCAACGGTGCGCTGACCTCGATACTGAAGGCCGGGGACCATGTTGTTTCAGCAAAGGCATTGTTCGGGTCCTGCCTGTACATTCTTGAGAACATCCTGACCCGCTATGGCGTCGAAGTGACCTTTGTGGATGGCACCGACCTGAAACAGTGGCAGGCAGCGATCCGCCCGGACACCAAGGCGGTCTTCTTCGAATCCATGTCGAACCCGACACTTGAAGTGATCGACATCGCTTCCGTGTCCGAGCTGGCCCATGCAGTCGGTGCCATTGTGGTGGTGGACAATGTGTTCTCGACGCCCGTCTTCTCGCGCGCGATAGAACAGGGCGCGGATGTGGTCGTTTATTCGGCAACCAAGCACATTGACGGGCAGGGCCGTGCGCTGGGCGGCGTCATCATCGGCACCAGGGACTTCATCCGCGGAACCGTTGAGCCGTATCTGAAGCATACCGG
>JBMYWL010000355.1:0-510 GCA_049607365.1 Alphaproteobacteria bacterium
AAGCAGTAAGTCTAGGTCCAGCTTTTCCACAAATTAGTCGATCAAACAGGTGTTAGAGGTTGTCGAGGTTCTCTTCCAACCATTTGATTGTGTAATCACCAGATTTAACGCTTTCGTTCCTAACCAGCTTATGGTGAAGCGGCAGAGACGTATGAATACCGTCTATCACGAACTCAGAAAGGCAACGTTCCAAACGTTTCATGCAGGCATCACGATCATTTGCATGAACAATCAGCTTAGCAACCAATGAGTCGTAGTGGGGCGGGATTTTATAGCCAGTGTAGATTTGAGAGTCGACACGAACACCAAGACCACCAGGCGCGTGAAAACCAGCGATTTTACCAGGGGATGGCAAAAACGTTTCTGGGTGTTCTGCGTTAACGCGAACTTCAATCGAGTGACCGTTAAATTCAACTTCATCTTGCGTAATAGGCAACGGGAGCCCAGCTGCAACTGTCAGCTGAAGGTGCAACAGATCCAAGCCCGTAATCATCTCGGTCACAGGGTGCT
>JBMYWL010000356.1:0-501 GCA_049607365.1 Alphaproteobacteria bacterium
CAAAAGATGGCCAGTTGGGCGGCCAAGTACCACCGAAATTTGCGAGACCGCCCAGTGCGCGCGCAGGTTTCGCCGGGTGAAACACTTGCGCTCCTACCGCAAATTGCGCCTGAAGCTGCGGAACCCATGCTGGATATCATTGAGGATTTCGAGCAGATCATCATGCCCGGGATTACCCATTGGCAGCATCCACGCTTCTTTGCATATTTTCCGTCCAATGCTGCACCACCTTCTGTCCTTGCCGAGCAAATTGTAAGCGCCATCTCTGCTCAGTGTATGTTGTGGCAGACATCGCCGTCTGCGACAGAACTTGAGACCAGGATGATGGAATGGATCTGCGAGGGACTTGGCCTGCCAGATACCTTCACGGGCGTCATTCAGGATAGTGCCTCCTCTGCGACTCTGGCCGCCGTTTTGACCATGCGCGAGCGAGCGTTGAATTGGGACGGGAACAAAAGAGGGCTGAGTGGCCAGAAACCTATCCGTATCTATTGCTCTGAT